>JAITMI010000275.1 GCA_031277435.1 Pseudomonadales bacterium | reverse complement strand
TGCGCTGGCCAATGCCGGCGTCAGCCTGGGCAGCGTTGATATGACGGCGGCGTCAGCGCGCGAGATCATGCTGGCGGTGATGCTGGCGCTGGTGATCGGTAAACCCCTGGGCGTGGTGAGCGTGAGCTGGCTCTTGGTGCGTTTGCGCTGGTGCCGGCTGCCTTCTGGCTTGAACTGGAACGGCGTGATGCTGGTGGGGCTCTTGGCGGGCGTGGGTTTTACCATGTCGATCTTTATCGCCTTGCTGGCCTTCGTGGACGACAATCCGCTGAACGCGGCGAAGCTCGGCGTACTCTTGGGCTCTTGCGTGTCCGCCGTGCTGGGTCTGGCCTGGGGCTTATTGGTGCGCCCACGCCAAATAAAAAGTTGAACGAACGGTAATGTAATGAATTTGAAAGCAAGCTCGCCGTATTTCGCCGGCGTCGATCTGGGTTCCAACAGTTTTCACCTAGTCATCGCCCGCGTGCAGGACGGCAAGGTGGAAATCATCGACCGCGAGCGGGAGATGGTGCAATTGGCGCGCGGCGCCGATAAGGACGGCTATTTGAGCCGCGAAGCGCAGCGGCGCGCGCTGGCCTGTTTGGAACGCTTCGCCGAACGGCTGCGCGATATTCCGCGCGAACATGTCCGCGCCGTGGGCACCAAGGCGCTGCGCAGCGCGCGGCAGTCGAAGCAGTTTTTGCAGGCCGCCGAAAACGCTCTGGGCGCGCCGCTTCAGATCATCTCCGGTTTCGAGGAAGCGCGCCTGGTCTACACCGGCTTGGCGCATTCGGTGACCAACGACAGCAAGCACCGGCTGGTGGTCGATATTGGCGGGGGCAGCACTGAGTTCATCATTGGCATGGACTACGAACCTTTGCTGCTCGAAAGCCTCAACATGGGCTGCGTCACCTATACCGAAGCCTATTTCGGCAAGAACGGCTCGCCCGCCGCCGCCTTCAAAAAAGCCTACACGGCGGCGTGCAGCGAGTTGGAAATGATCCGCCGTAATTATCTCGAAACCGGCTGGGACATCGCCTACGGCACCTCCGGCACGGCGCGCGCCATCGCCGATCTGGTGCAGCAGCGCGACGGCGGCGCGATGATCACGGCGGCCTCTCTGGAATGGCTGAGCAAGGATATTGTGGAGGACAAATCACGCCTGAACGGCTTGCCCGCCCTGCGCCGCGCGGTATTGCCGGCGGGGCTGGCGATCCTCAAGGCGATCTTCGATCAATTCAAGCTGGAGCACCTGCACGTAGGCGATTACGCGCTCAAGGAAGGGCTGCTCTACGACAGCATTGGCCGCTTCAGCGACGCCGATTCGCGCGAGCTGACCGTGCGCCAGTTGCAGGCGCAGTACCTGGTGGATGTGGAACAGGCGGCGCGGGTGAGCGCCACGGCGCTGACGTTTTGGAAGCAGATCGAAGGGCCGCTCTTGCCCGGCGTGTCGCGCACTAAAATCCTCGGCTGGGCGGCGCGCCTGCACGAGATCGGCATGAGCATTTCGCATTCCGGCCACCATCATCATGGCTATTACATCCTGCGCCATAGCGACCTGGCCGGTTTTGGCCGCTATGAACAGTACGTGCTCGCCAACCTGCTGCGCAGCCAGCGCAAGGGGTTGTATCAGGAGAAGTTCGAAGGGCTGGGCGAGCTGGCCTTGAGCGCGCTCTTGCCGCTCATCGTGTGTTTGCGTTTGGCGGTGCTGTTGCATCGCTGCCGCGAGGAATTGAATCATCTGCCGGCCCTGGTGCGCCTGGGCCGCGAATACCGTTTGAAGTTCCGCAAGGACTGGCTGGAACGCCACCCCTTGACCCTGGCCGGTCTGGAACAGGAAAAACGCTATTACGAGGCATTTGAGCTGGGCTTGAGCTATGAATGAGGGCTCTGGTGGTTGCATTGGCCGGGAGCTGTTTTATAGTTGGTCACTTGTACTTAGCGAGACAGGAGCTTGACTTGAACTCAGCGCATCCGATCGTCCGTTTGTTATGCCTTTTGCTGTGCCTGAGCGGCCTCGCCGCCGCGCCAGCCTGGGCGCAGCGCTTTCCCTATCAACAGCCGCCACGCGCTGGCGATGTCACGATGGACCCCAACGGCTCCGAATTTCATTTCGTGCGCCTCATTTATAGCGACCGTGGCCGTGGCGGCGGTTTTCGTGGCCGTGGCGGCAGTTGGACCACCGACATGCCCGAAGCGGAGCATTTTTTCATGCAGGGCTTGTTGCGCCTGACCGTGGTCGATGGCACCGAAGTCAGCGTGTACAACGGCGCCGGCGCCGAACAGCTCAGCCTGGATGACCCGGCCATCTTCGACTATCCCTGGCTCTACGCGGTGGAAGTAGGGCACTGGTCGCTCAGCCAGTTGGAAATCGCCAACCTGCGGGAATACCTGCTGCGCGGCGGTTTCATGATGACCGATGACTTTCACGGCAGCCAGGAGTGGAGCGATTTCGCGGTCGTGATGCAGAGCGTGTTCCCCGACCGCCCCATCGTCGATGTACCGCCGGACGCCGAGATTTTCCACGCGCTGTACGATCTGGACGAAAAGATCCAAATCCCCGGCCTCGCCGCGCTTTACAACGGCGTCACCTATGAACGCGACGGTGTGGAACCCACCTGGCGCGGCATCTTCGACGACGAAGGCCGGCTGATGGTCATCATCAACCACAACATGGACCTCGGCGACGCCTGGGAACACGCGGATACGCCAGGCTATCCGGAACCGATGACGGCGCTGGCTTATCGTTTCGCCGTCAATTACGTCATTTATGCCATGACGCACTAAGCCCATGAATACTTTTTTTTCCCGTAGTTTGCTGAGCCTGTGCTGCGCCTTGCCCTTGACGGCGCTCGGCGCCAGCGAAGATGACTTGATCGCGCAAGCGCGCGCCATCCACGAGCGGGTATTGACGCTCGATACTCACGTCGATATTCCGCTCAACTTCGCCACCAGCGAATTCATGCCCGCCGATGCCGAGGCCCAAGTAAACCTGAACACCATGCAAAGCGGCGGCCTCGACGGCGCTTTTTTCAGCGTGTACGTAGGGCAGGGCGCGCGCGACACCGAAGGCAATCTGCACGCCAAAGCCGACGCACTGGCCAAGTTCGACGCCATTCACCGCATGACCGATTCGCTCTACAGCGACCGCATCGGCCTCGCCACCACCGCCGCCGAAGCCAGAGCCTTGCACGCGGAAGGCAAACTGGTGGCCTTGATCGGCATGGAAAACGCCTACGTCATCGGCCAGGACTTAAGCCTGCTCGCCGATTACCGCGCCCGCGGCGCCCGCTATCTGACGCTAGTGCACAATGGCCACAACGACGTTGGCGATTCCGCGCAACCGCAAGCGCGCTTCAACGACGCCGATGAAGAACACCAGGGCCTCAGCGCCTTCGGTTATCAAGTGGTGGACGAGTTGAACCGCCTCGGCATTCTGGTGGATGTCTCGCACGTCTCCAAAGCCACCATGCTCGCCGCAACCGCTCATTCCAAAGCGCCGGTACTCGCCTCGCATTCGAGCGCCCGCGCCCTGTTCGACCACCCGCGCAACATGGACGACGAACAGCTACTGGCGCTCAAAGCCAATGGCGGCGTAGTGCAAATCGTCGCCTTCAACGCCTACTTGCGCCCCGCCGGCGAAACCGCCACGGTACAAGACCTCGTCAACCACATCGACCACGTCGTGCAATTGATCGGCATCGACCACGTCGGCATATCCTCCGACTTCGGCGGTGGCGGCGGTATCAGCGGCTGGAACGGCGCGGCGGAAACGTTCAACCTCACCCTGGAACTGGTCCGCCGCGGCTACTCCGAAGCCGACATCGCCAAAATCTGGAGCGGCAACGTGCTGCGAATTCTGGAACAGGCGGAGCGGGTTGCTGAGGGGGGTTGAGTTATTCCCCGCCTTCATAGTGTGCCGTGCATCTACCTTTAGCCTAACGCTCAAGCTAACCGTCCGGGTTGAGCGCGATGATTAGGGACTAAACGTAAGCGATGCACGGTTTGTCTCTAAATTGACGAGCATTACTAATGGACCATCAAGGGCCGCGCCATGATGCACTGACTCAAAGACGGCAACCCAATGAACGGGGATTTTTCCCCGGCGCTCAGTGGAAAATTTGTCTGGCTCCATGCTCAAGAGTTTCCCCTCAATGCCTTTTTCTACCGCATATGATAGTGCAATTTTCTCGGCTACCTTTGCGGCACCGGACGGTGACAATTTTCTAATGCCGTTGCTCATGCGGTCTACACGATTGGGAAATGCGCTCTGGCCGGAACTCCGGCATACCTATGAATGATTGTCATTTCGCCACATCCATGCCATCACGTTTTTAACCCAACATTCAGCCGCAACCACTGATTCAAATGCTCAAAATCAAAGGTTCCAGCCGCATAAAGCCCAAGGATGAATACTTCCGTCGAGGCGGCGCTGGCCGTCAAGCGCGCACCATTGATGGCGAGGAAGGTGTATGTCACCGCGAATGCGGTGCGCTTGTTGCCGTCGATGAAGGGATGGTTTTGGGAGAGGCTTTCCCACAGCGCCGCCGCTTCTTCGATCAGATCAGCATAATAGCCAGTCTGCGGACGGAACAACGCCGCTTCCAGCAAGCCGCGATCCCGCACGCCGGTGGCGCCGCCGTAGCGCTCGATCTGGTCGTCATGGATGGCGAGGACTTCGATGACGGTCAGATAGTCCGTCATTCAGCTAGCTTCTTGTAGAGGGGCGCGAATTTGCCGTGGCTCGCCTGATACGCCGCCATGACATGCGCG
>JAITMI010000194.1 GCA_031277435.1 Pseudomonadales bacterium | reverse complement strand
AAAAGGAGTTCGCATGAGCACACCGTTCCCCCCTTTCCGCGCCGACCAAGTGGGCAGCCTGCTGCGCCCGGCTTATCTGCTAGACGCCCGTGAAGAATTCGCCACCGGCAAGATTGACGCCGCCGCACTGCGCGAGATCGAAAACCGCGCCATCGCGGACGTGGTCAAAAAACAGGAAGCCGTTGGCCTGTGCAGCATCAGCGACGGCGAATTCCGCCGCAGTTATTTCCATCTGGATTTTTTCCAGCATCTTGAAGGCGTCACCGTTACCGGCAACATCAACGCCAGCTCCGACGCGCAGCAGCAAGTGGGCTGGACGCCGCCCAAACTCAGCGTCACCGGCAAGCTGGGCCATAAATACCCGATCTCGCTCAGTGACTACGAGTTTCTGAAAACGCAAACGCAAGGCATGATAAAGATCACCATGCCCTCGCCCACCATGCTGCATTTTCGCGGTGGCCGCGCCGGCATCGACGCCAAAACCTATCCTGATCTGGAAGAATTTTTCAGCGATTTGGCGCAGGTTTACCGCGAAGAAATCGAAGCGCTGTATCAAGCCGGTTGCCGCAGCATTCAGCTCGACGACACCAACCTCGCCTATCTGTGCGACCCCAAAATGCGCGCCGACGCCGCCGCGCGCGGCGAAGACCCCAACACGCTGCCGGCGCTCTATGCCCGCATCATCAACGCCGCGATCAAGCACGACCATAAAGATTTGACGATCGGCATCCACCTTTGCCGCGGCAACCACCGTGGCGCCTGGTTCGCTTCCGGCGGTTATGAGCCGGTGGCCGATGTGTTGTTCAATTCGCTCGACGTAAACTCCTACTACCTCGAATTCGATGACGAGCGTTCCGGTGATTTTTCGCCGCTGCGTTTCGTACCGGCCAACAAGTTCGTGGTATTGGGTTTGGTGTCGAGCAAAATCGGCGAGCTGGTCGAAACCCGCGATTCGATTCTCACCCGCCTCGACGAAGCCGCCAAGTACATGCCCAAGAACAACATGGGCCTGAGCCCGCAATGCGGTTTTTCCAGCACCTCGCACGGCAACAACATCACCGAGGAACAGCAGTGGAACAAACTGCGCTTCGTGGTGGAGGTGGCCAAGGAAGCCTGGGGCACCGCGGGTTCGGCGCGCTAAACGAACATTCTTGAATAAAATCACGAGACGCCAGCGCGGCATGTTCCCCGCGCTGGAATTCGGCTGGCCGCCTGGGTGACTGGGCGGCCTTTTTTTTGACTCATGCGGTGACAACCACGGAATTTCTTGAATCTGCCGCCAGTACGATTCGAGCGCATAAGCCATAAATCTGATCAACATCCCGCCATCGGTAAAATGCGTCTTTTGTTGAATTCGCGGCCACGCTTCGCGTCAGCGGTTTTCAGTACGCGACCTTGAGGCGGGAAAGGCCAGGAATGGCCTGATGGGAAGCGGTTATAGTAGCGGCGCGCGCGCCACTGCGGTTATGCTCAAGTTCCTTCAATCTCAGCCGGCAAGAGCGCCATTACCATGAGATTCAGCGTCAAGTACAAATTATTCCTGGTGTTGCTGTCGGCCCACTGTCTCGTGTATCTGGCGATGTACAGTTTTGGCTATTACAACTTTCAGCGCGGCTTCCTCGACTATGTGAGCCGTATCGAGGAGCGGCAGGTGCCGGCTTTGGTGCAGGGGCTGGCGGATTTTTATGCGACTTACGGTTCCTGGGCGCCTTTGCGCGGCTCTGACGGCTATGACAATTGGTCCAACCTGATTCGCGACAGTATCGAAAGCTCCACTGATCCGGATTTGATCGCGCTGCGGCAGCGCACCATTCAGCGCCCTGGGCCGGGCCGTTTTACGCCCAATGATTGGTATTACACCTCCGAATACAGCCCGGCGCGGCCTTATCTGCATCTGCTCGACGCCGACGAAAACATCATGGTGGGCACGCCCGGCGCTTTCGAGCGCGAGCTGGCCAACCTGACGCCGATCCTGGTGAACGATGAAATCGTGGGCTATCTCAGCGTGACCAGCCGTCAGCAATTGGCGGATCAGGCGGACTTGCTGTTCGCGCAGCAGCAGCAAAGTGAGTTCATTCTGCTTGCTCTGGGCTTGAGCATCATTTCCGCGCTGATTGCCTTCCCCGCCTCGGTGTGGCTGACGCGGCCAATCCGCGAAGTGGTGGCGGGCACGCGCAATTTGACCGGCGGCGACTACAACACGCGCATTCCGGTGCGCAGCAACGATGAGCTGGGCCAGCTTGCGTCCGACTTCAACAAGCTGGCGCTTACCCTGGGCCAGAACCACTCGGCGCGGCAGCAGTGGCTGGCGGATATTTCGCATGAGCTACGCACGCCGCTGGCGATTCTGCAAGGTGAATTGGAATCGATGCAGGACGGCATCCGCCCGCTCGATCAAGCGGCGGTCGATTCGCTGCACTATGAAATTTTGCATTTGACCACCTTGGTGAAGGATCTGCATGAACTGTCGCTGTCCGATCTCGGCGCGCTGGTGTATGCCAAGGAGCGCGTCGATGTGTCCGAAATTCTGGAGCAGGCGGTGGATTTGCAGCAGCAGGTCGCGGCGCGTCACGGCATCACGGTCAACTTGAACATCGACGGCGCCGGGGCGGATCAGGCGATTGAAATGCTCGGCGATCCCAACCGTTTGCAGCAATTGTTCGACAATCTGCTCACCAATTCCTTCCGCTACACTGATCCGGGCGGCGAACTCTGCATCTCCTTGCGCGAGGACCACCATAACGTGGTGATCGAGTGGTACGATTCCGCGCCAGGGGTGAGCGATGCTGATCTGGCGCATCTTTTCGAGCGGCTTTATCGCGTGGAAACCTCGCGCAATCGCGCCAAGGGCGGCTCCGGTCTTGGGCTGACGATTTGCCAGAATATCGTGCAGGGGCATGAAGGCACTATCGCCGCCTCGCATTCGCCTTTGGGCGGGCTCAAGCTCACCATTAAATTCCCGCGCCGCCAGTGATTATTTTCGGCGGCGTGTGTTTGCCCCCGCCAAGGGCAGCCAGTAGACTAGCGGGCCATCTCGCATGGCGGAATACTGACGCAATCACCATTTTCAACCACAGTTTTCAACCACCATTTTCAACCACAAGGACACCATGAGCCATCATATTCTGATCGTGGAAGACGAAACCAAATTGGCCTCGCTGCTGAAGGACTATCTCGTGCAAAGCGGTTTCGAGGCGGACATCTTGCACGACGGTTCCGAGGTGGAAGAGTGGCTGAACACGCACAAAACTTCGCTGGTATTGCTCGATTTAATGCTGCCCGGCAAAAGCGGCGTGGATATTTGCAAGGATATTCGCAAAACCTCGCAATTGCCGGTCATCATGACCACCGCCAAGGCGGATGAGATCGACCGCCTGCTCGGCCTTGAACTTGGCGCTGATGATTACATCTGCAAGCCCTTCAGCCCACGCGAAGTGGTGGCGCGCGTCAAGGCCGTGCTGCGCCGCACCGAAGGCACCGACAAGCCGGTGGACAAAGGGCTGGTGCTCGACATCGACACTTACAAAGCCACCATTCATGGCCGCGATCTCAATCTCACCGCGGTCGAATTTCAATTGCTCAAGGTCTTGTCGGATCAGCCGGGGCGAATTTTTTCGCGCAGCGTATTGGTGGACAAAATTTATTCCGATGGCCGCGTGGTGAGCGACCGCACCATCGACAGCCACATCAAAAAATTGCGCAAAAAAATCAGCGCGGTATTGCCCGACGTGGAATTGATCCACTCGTTATACGCGGTGGGTTACAAATTTGAATGGTGATTACATAAAATTCTGGAAGCAATTGCGCATGACATTCCGCCTGCCTTTGAGTTACCTGCTGCTCGCGCTCACGCTACTGACGAACACGGCGTTCGCGCAAGCGGTGGCGCCCGCCTTGTCAACACAGAGTTTCGCCACTTGGCTGAATGATCTGCGCAATGAAGCGCAGGCGTCCGGCATCAGCGCCGCCACCTTGCAAGCGGCCTTCGCCGATGTGCGGGAGCCGATTCCGCGCGTGCTGGAACTCGACCGCAGCCAGCCCGAATTCGTGCAAACCTTTACCGCGTACATGAACAATCGCATGAGCGAAGCGCGCATCAACCGTGGCCGGCAATTGATGAAGGAACACGCGGCGCTGTTCGCGCGCCTGGAACGCGAATACGGCGTGCAGCCGCATTACTTGGTGGCGTTTTGGGCGCTGGAGAGCAATTTTGGCGATCAAACCGGCGGCTATTCGGTCATCAATGCGCTCGCCACGCTGGCTTACGATCCGCGCCGCGCGGAGTTTTTCCGCGGCGAACTCTTGACCGCGCTGCGCATCATCGACGCCGGCCACATCACCGCCGGTGCCATGAGCGGTTCCTGGGCCGGCGCGATGGGCCAATGCCAGTTCATGCCTTCCACCTTCGCCGCCTATGCCAAGGACGGTGACGGCGATGGCCGCATCGACATCTGGAAATCAGTGCCCGACGTGATGACCTCCGCCGCCAATTATTTGGCGCAAGTCGGCTGGACGCGCGGCGAGCGCTGGGGCCGCGAAGTGCGATTGCCCGCGGGTTTTGATTTCGCGCTGGCCGACACCAATGTGCGCAAAAGCGTGAGCGAATGGAACGCGCTGGGCGTGCGCCGCGCCGATGGCTCGTCCCTGGGGGAATCCGCGCAACTGGGCGCCATCGTGCTGCCGGCGGGCGCCGATGGCCCGGCCTTCCTCGGCTACGATAATTTCCGCGCGATCATGGTGTGGAACCGTTCGATCTTTTATGCGATTTCGGTAGGGCATTTGGCCGATCGTTTTACCGGCGCGGGGCCAATCCTGCGTATGCCGGCCAATGAGCAAGCGCTG
>JAITMI010000060.1 GCA_031277435.1 Pseudomonadales bacterium | reverse complement strand
CTGGTGTTCTTCAGCACCGCCGTCATCGGCATCTACGCGCAGGCCAGTTTCGTGTGCGAGCGCAGCGCCAAATCCATCGCCATCCGCAAAGTGCTCGGCAGCTCCAGCGCCGCCATTCTGTGGTTCTTGCTACGGCAGTTCGCGCTCCCCGTCCTCGCCTCGTTCGCGCTGGCGTTGCCAATCGCGCTGCTGTTCCTGCACGAATTTTACAGCTCGTTCCAGCAAACCCCCGGCTTCCCCATCACGCTCTACGCCCTGTGTCTGGCGGGCATAGCAGCCTTGGCCCTGGTGACGGTGCTCACCCAATGCCAACGCGCCGCCCGCCGGCATCCGGTGCGGGATTTGCGCTATGAATGAGAGAAAAAAATGGCGCTCCGGGCAGGAATCGAACCTGCGACCTGCCCCTTAGGAGGGGGCCGTGCTATCCACTGTACCACCGGAGCTTCGCGGGGGAGCGCGGGATTCTAACATAGGCCCGCGCTAACGCCGGTGCAATGCTTACTTAGGGCATGAGCCGCTGACCGCCAATAAACACCGCCTTCAATGTCTGGGTATTGCGAATATCCTCAAGCGGATCAGCATCTAGCACCAGAAAATCCGCCCACTTGCCTGGGGTGAGCGTGCCGGTGTCCTGCAAATCCATGCAATCGGCGGCGACGCTGGTGGCGGCGAGTAGCGCTTGTTCGGGCGTGAGGCCGGCTTCTACCATCAGTTGCAATTCCAGGTGCTCGAAATAGCCGGGGAAGCGACCGAGGGAGGCGCCGCTGTCGGTGCCGAGCGCTATGCGCAGGCCGGCGTCGTGGGTGGCTTTGAGATTGCGCTGGGCCATGAGGAGGTCGGCCTGACCGCGCGCCTGGGCGGCGGCGTTGCGGCGCTGGGTGTCAGCGGTGCTGAGCGCGGCGATGTCGGCGGCGCTGGCGCCGCGCAGGAAGAAGGGGTCGTTGAAGAAATCCGGCGGCGTGGCGTAAATGTAAGTGGAGACTTCGCGCGTGAGCGTGGGGATCAGGCAGGCTTGGTTGTCGCGCATCAGTTGCAGGAGTTCGGCATCCACCGGCTGATCGCGCACGCTGTGCGCCAGGGCATCGATCCCGGCGCGCAAGAGATCCTTGGCTTCGGCGAGAGTGTACAGGTGCGCCGCGACTTTCAGTTCATGCGCGTGCGCGCTGGCAATCAAGGCTTGGTAGACGGGCGCGCGCATGTTGCCATTATTCACCCGCATCTTGACCCATTCGGCGCCAAGCGCGGCCAGGGATTCGACGCCTTGTTCCGCGGCTTGTGGGCTATTGAGCCCTTCGAGGATCGGCCCGGCGATATGCAGGCGCGCGGTGCCGGGGGCTTGCGGATTTTGCGCGTCGCGCAGCGCGGCGGTATTGGCATTTTCACCGCCGAGGCTGAACACGCTGGTGACGCCGTATTGGGCGGAGACGGCTAACTTGCGTTCGGTGTCCTGTGCGGCATGGCCGTGGGCGTTGATGAAGCCCGGCAGCACGAAGCCGCCGCCGAGGTCGATGCGCTGAGCGGATTCGGGCAGGTTCAGCGTTGCCGCCGCGCCCGCCGCGACGATACGGCCATCTTCCACTACCAGTGCCGCATCTTCGACGGCTGGCGCGCCAGTGCCGTCGAACAGGCGGAAATTCGTGAAAACCCGCGCCGTGCTCTCTTGGGCTTGCGTGGCATGAGCCGCCAGCAGCGCCACGGTGAACGCGGCAAGGCGCGGCAAAGAAGAAAAAGAATGAACGGACATGAAGGAAACTCCCAGCTTGTCTTGCTCAAACTCTGGACCTCGCAGGGGCGAAAAGTTTTCACCCCTGGCTTTTCGCTCCTACACAGCGCGACGGTCTTTAGATTGGCTCGCCCAAGGCTTCTTTCAGCGCGCGTACGTAAACTTGGCGCGCGGTCTGCAATACCGCCATCTGCGCTTGCAGGTGGCCGATTTCGTTGTCCACGAAGCGCAGGTTCATCAATTGCGCTTTGCTTTGGTCGGACAACTTGTCGCTGTCGTAGTCTTTACCATCGATTTTGATCATTGCCATGGGTTTCTCCTGTGGTCTGGCGGTTTGTCAAAGCGGTGCTTTTTACCAGATCGGCCCGGCAATGTCGCTGATTAAAACTATCATCCGTCAGAGACTCTCTGAAAGTTGTCTGGGTTCGTGCTGGCGGTGGCCTTGGCGAGACCCTTGGAGGCCAGGGATGGCCGGAAGGAGCCTACAGGGGTGAAGGCAAGCGTTTACAGCGCATAGCGCTGTGCTTGACTGAACGACACCCGGCTATGCCGGGTGGCTGGACCGTACTTGCGGCGTGTCTCGCAAGGGCCACCGCCAGCGCGGACCTATCTACGTAGAGTTTTTCAGTTCAAGACCAACTCATCAATACCACGATTGGCGAGCCGATCCGCCAATTCATTCATGGGATGCCCGCTATGCCCTTTCACCCACTCCCAGCGCACCTCATGCAGCGCGGCCACCTGGTCCAATTCCTGCCAGAGATCGCTGTTGAGCACCGGCTTTTTGGCGGCGGTGCGCCAGCCCTTACGTTTCCAGCCTTCCAGCCATTCGGTCATGCCTTGCAGCACGTACTTGGAATCGGTGACCACCAGCACCCGGCAAGGCCGCTTCAGCGCCTGCAAGCCGCGGATGACGGCGGTAAGCTCCATGCGGTTATTGGTGGTGTGAGCCTCGCCGCCGGACAGCTCCTTGCGCCGCGCGCCAGCTTGCAGAATCGCCCCCCAGCCGCCAGGGCCGGGGTTGCCGCGGCAAGCGCCGTCGGTGTAGAGGCTGACCTCATCCTTCATGCAAATCCCGGTCGTTGGCGGCCCTTTCACGGGCGGCCACGCCACGGCAACCGTTGACCTCAGCCAAAGGCAAGCCCAAGGGCGGCGAACGCCACTGCAATTGCACCGGCGTCAAGGGCAATACCCGCTTGCACGCGGTGATGAGATACAGCGCGCCGGTGGGCCAATTGAAACGGTTGGCCAAAGTTTCCAGCCAGCGGCTGTAGCGGATGGCGCGCTCTGCGTTGACCGGCGGCACATGTACGCCGTAATGGATGCTTTCGACCTGAAAATCGAGCAGGCTGAGCCAATCACTCACCCGCGCCGGCCCCAGCAAAGCTGCGGCCCAGGGGGAATCGCCCTCGCGTCCGCGATGCCAGCGGTTGCGCAAGCCCCAAGCGCTCAGCGGATTGAAACCGGCGATCACCAGATGCCCGCCCGCGATCAACACCCGCGCCGCCTCCCGCAAAAGCTGATGCGGATGCGTGGAAAAATCCAGCGCGTGATGCAAAAGCACCAAATCCACCGAATCATTCGCCAGCGGAATCGCCTCGCCCCGCGCCACCGCCGGATGCCGCTGGCTCACCCCCGCGTAGGGGCAGAACGAAAACTTATGCCCCATCGGGCTCGCCTCATGCAGCAGCAAATCGGCGCAGCCAAGCTGCAAGAGCTGATAACCAAACCGCCGCTGTAGCGCCTGATCCACCAAGCGCCGCTCCTCGCTCAGCAAATGCTGCCCCAGCGGCGTCTCGTACCAGGCGGTAAGCGCCTGATACGCGGCGGGCGTAGCTTGCAGTTGCGGTTTGGGGCTGGTGTGCATGGGGACAAATGAGCTTTGCTAACAAAGCTGAATTTTAGAGTGTGCCAATCTTACCTTGATTTGCTTCGAATGGTTTGGCTCTATTCATGGTGTTTTCCGCTTGACCAAATTCCGCAGGCGCTCCACGCCAGCAGGTTCTTCCGTCAGCAGCGGCACGACGGCATAACGCTTGGCATGTTGCGTCGCCACGGCGTCGATCTCCCGCAGCTCATTACGGGCGCGCTGGCGCAGTAGCGGCGACTGCGGATGCGCCGCCGCGACGCTGTTATTGATGATCCAGGCCCACGGCTCGATACCGGCGCGGCGCAAGTCCGCTTGCAGGTTGGCGGCTTCGAGCACTGGCGTGGTTTCGGCCAGCGTGGCAAGCAGCACCTTGGTTTGCTTGGGGTCTTGCAACTGCATCATCGGCGTCGTGTAGTGCATGTTCTTGCCGCCCATCTGGCGCACGACTTCACGGTGATACGCGCCGGTGGCGTCGAGCAGCAGCAAGGTGTGGCCGGTGGGAGCGGTATCCATCACAACGAATTTCTTGCCTGCCTCACGGATGATGCGCGAGAAGGCTTGAAACACCGCGATTTCCTCGGTGCAGGGGGAGCGCAAATCTTCTTCCAGCATCGCGCGGCCCTCGGCGTCGAGCCGCGCGCCTTTGGTGGC
>JAITMI010000053.1 GCA_031277435.1 Pseudomonadales bacterium | reverse complement strand
GGGCGCAGAATACCCAGGCGTCCTGGTTTGCACAATGCACCAGGGTCGCGCCAGTCCATAAGCAGGTTTCAAACTCGCTCAGGCTGTAGCAGCAACTCCAACAGCGCCATCAAGACATGCGGATTGCGAATCTTGCTCAGATCGGCTTCCCAGGTCTGCCCATGCGCGCCTACGCGCAGGACGCCGTATTCGCCGCCCCAGGTGGAGCCGAAGGAATCGGCCACGAAATCGATGTCGCCAAGCGGCAAGCGCTTGCCCTTGATGCTCAGTGTGTCGCCGTTGAGTTTCACCATGCCGCCGAAATCCAGCGTGACATGCCGCTTCAAGGTCGCCCTCGCGCTGTCCAACAGCCCCGCTAGGCTGTGTTCGGCCAGCGCCGCGCCCCACAGCGCCGGGTCGCCCCAGTGCTGCCAATACAGCCGGATGCGGTGTTTTTCCGGCAGGCCGATATCGGTGTAGTGATAGCCATAGTCATGCCGCAGATAACGGATGGCGCGGTAGGGAATTTCTCTGGCGCCAAAACGAAAACCCTTGTGGCCCAATGTAAAAACTCCCGGATCGAGCACAAAGCCCATGAGCGGACGAACGCCGAACACCGCCATGTGCGCCGCGATGATGCCCCCCGTAAGCAGCGCGCACGCCGCCAGGGCCGGGCGCTGCGTCAGCAATCCCTCGCGCCACAACAGCCACACGATGGCAACAAGCAAGGCCAATTCCAGCGCCACCCAGGCAAAACTCGACCAGGGGATGCTTTTTACAACCCGCAGCTCACCCAAGGCGGATGGTTCAGGCATGGCCACGGCTGGATAACTCACTACGGGGGGCTCCTTTGACTAGAGGCTTCAATCGCTATCATTAATAGTTATCATCATAGGGATCGCCGGGCATGTCGATCGCCATGTAGTTACCGCAGGGCTCGGTATACAGCGGCACTCTATTGCCTTCGGCTACGAAAGTCTCGCTGTTGATGACGATATCGTTACGCAATTCAAAGCGCAATTCCGCCGTGAAACATTGCGAATAGCCGCCTTCACAATACACGCCGTAATAATCTTCCTCGCAATAGGACGAATAATCCCATCCCGAGCGAAAGAAATACACGGCTACCGTATTGCCCGCCCCATTGGTATAGGTCCGCATGGGATCGCCATTGCACACGAGACAATAATATTCCATGCCGCTGGGGTTGATGCTTGGCCGCAAGCGCATGGTATTGGCAAGCTGCGCGGCGCTTTGCCCGATGACGCTGCTTTCCAGTTTATGGTGCTGCAACTCGGCGCAGCCAGACAAGAGCAGCAGCGCGCACAACAATGACAGCAGTTTGAGTTTGATTGGTATGGCCTTGATTCTCGACAACATAACAAGCGTAAGCTCCTGGCCTGAACAATAGGGGATCACGGCGGCTATAAACGGAATGACCGCTAAAAAAGGGTCAAGCGCGGAAAAATTTTTTGCTGCCTTGTCTCTCTGCCTACAACCCGTCTTCCCAGTGCCGCAGCCGCAGATACAAACCGCGGTTCTCCTGCCGCAAGGCATCGAGTTCGCCGAGCAATTGCAGTACCAAGGGCAGCGCGGCGGGCTGCACGTCGAGATCGCGGTGCAGGCGCCAGGCTTTTTGCAGGCGCAGGCGCGCCCGGTTGCTGAAACGCCACTGGGCGCTGAGCGGGCCGTTCACTTCCACCACGCCATGCTCAATGCAGGTGACGACAAAGCCTTCCTCCAGATGACAGCAAGCGCACAGCTCAACCAGGCTATACAAGGTATCGTCCAGGCTTTCCACAATGAAGTCCGTCATACGGATTCCTCCCAAGCGGCACGGGGATTGGCGGTGTTGGCGGCGGCGAAATTGGCCGCCAGTTGGCGATAAAGTTCGGCATCGGCTTCGGCGACGCTCTCGGGCATCACCACTTTCAATAAGAGATAACAATCGCCATTCGGCTGGCCCGGCAAGCCCTGCCCGCTCAGCCGCAGCTTGGCGCCGCTCTGGCTATGCGCCGGCACATTGACCCGCGTGCGGCCCTTGAGCGTGGGCACGGTGATTTTGGCGCCGAGCGCGGCTTCCCAGGGCAAGACCGGCACTACCAGCGACACATCTTTACCTTCCACGCTGAACAAGGGATGCGGCGCCAGGCGGATCGTGACCAAGAGATCGCCATTCTCGCCGCCGCCCATGCCGGGCGCGCCCTGCCCGCGCATCCGCAGCACCGTGCCACTGGTGGCGCCAGCGGGAATCTTTACCTTGAGCTTGCGCAGACGGCGCTGCATACGGCCCTGTTCGTCGACTTCCGGCACGCGCACTTCCAGCACTTGTTCGGCGCCGCTGTAGGCTTCTTCCAAGAGCAGCGCCAACTCGGCTTGCACGTCTTCGCCGCGCATCCGTACCGCTTGGCCGCCAAAGCCGCTCCGGCGGAAACCGCCGCCAAACAGCGTTTCAAAAAATTCGCTGAACCCCGCGCCTTCGCCGCCATGAAAATTCCCCGAGGCTTCCCAGCCCGGCGGCGGCGTAAATTGCTCACCCGGCCCGCGCGCGCCATAGCGGCGCAATTGATCGTATTCGGCGCGTTTGGCGCCGTCGCTCAAGGCTTCGTAGGCTTCGCCGACTTCCTTGAATTTGGCTTCAGCGTCCTTTTCCTTGCTGACATCCGGATGATAGCGGCGCGCCAGCCGCTTGTAGGCTTTTTTGATCTCCTCGGCGCTGGCGTCGGGCGCCACGCCGAGGATGGCGTAATAGTCCTTGAATTCCATCTCCGCAATCCTCGGGCAAATTTTAGAACGGCTGCCTTATAACGGCAGTTTTATAACGCCTGCAATAAATGAAACTGTTTCTTGCCGCGGCGCAAGAGATAGTAGCGGCCGTGGCGCGCCGGCACGGCATCAAGCAACGCGGCGGGGTCGCTGATTTTCTCACCATTGACGTTGACCGCGCCATTGCCGATGAATTCACGCGCGGCGCGGTTGGAGGACGCCAAGCCGCTTTGCACCAGCGCCTCCACCAAGGTCAAGCCCCCGGTGGCCTGCGTGCTCGTGGGCAACCCATCGAGCGCCAGTTGCGCAAAATCCTCTTGGGTAAGCTGGCTGAGGTCGCCGCTGAAAAGCGCTTCGCTAATGCGCTCGGCGGCGCGCAAGCCTTCCTCGCCATGCACCAGCAACGTAACCTCCCGTGCCAGAATGCCTTGCGCCTCGGGTTTGCCGCTGGCGGCTTTGTCGCGCGCTTCGATGGCGTCGATTTCGGCCACATCAAGAAAGGTGAAATAGCGCAAGAAATTGTATACGTCGGCGTCGGCGCTGTTGATCCAGAACTGATAAAAGGCGTAACAAGACGTTTTGGATGGATCGAGCCAGATCGTGCCGCTCTCGGTCTTGCCGAACTTGCCGCCGTCGGCCTTGGTAACGAGCGGCAGCGTCAACCCGAACACTTGCCGCTGATTGAGCCGGCGCGTGAGATCAATGCCGCCGGTGATGTTGCCCCACTGATCGCTGCCGCCGATTTGTAAGGTACAGTCATAATCGCGGTTGAGCACGGCGAAGTCGTAGGACTGCAAGATCATGTAGGTGAATTCGGTGAAGGAAATGCCCTCGCCTTCGCGCTCGATGCGCTGCTTGACGCTGTCCTTGTGGATCATCGCGTTCACCGAAAAATGCTTGCCGATGTCGCGCAGAAACGTGAGCAGATCGAGCGGCGCGGTCCAGTCCAGATTGTTGGCGACGATGGCGGAATTTTCGCCGCAATCGAAATCGATGAAGCGTTCCAGTTGCGCCTTGATCTTGGCGGTCCATTCCTGAGTGACTTCCGCTGAATTCAGCTTGCGTTCGGCGGATTTGAAACTGGGGTCGCCGATCATGCCGGTAGCGCCGCCGGCCAAGGCGATCGGGCGATGCCCGGCAAGCTGCACGCGACGCAGGACCAAAAGCGGCACCAGGGAGCCGATGTGCAGACTGTCGGCGGTGGGGTCGAAGCCGCAATAGACGGTGCGGCAGGCGCCACTCAGGTGCGCGTCGAGTTCCTCGGCGGCGGAGGTCTGCACCACCAATCCGCGGTCACGCAGGAGTTGAGCGATGTTGGCGGGGTGATTCGGCATGGCGTGTTCCGGCCCGGTTCTGAAAGCCGCGCACTTTACTAAAAGCCGCCCGGCAATGCCACGCGAGGCTGGCGTGGCGGCAATCCGGGCGCGCGAAAGTTCCTGCACTGAGCAATGAAACTTCTATCCCTGTCCGTGGTCAAATTCGGCCAAGGAGGCTCCACTTCAGGCAGTGCGCAAGGGTAGTCATGGCGGGGCTTTTTGCTACAATCCCACCATTGCCCGCGCCCTGGGTCTTTTTCATTTTTGCCCTTACCATACTCCATGCGTTTACTACAACTACTCAACAAAGAACATCTCGACCGGCACTTGCCTCGGCATCATCAATATCTTCTGGCAACCCTTACCTCACTGTTGATCGCGCTCACCTTCTTTCCCAAGGCGGAAAGTAACCAGCGGTCGGCGGATGACTTTATCGCGCTTGGGCCGCTCATCCCCGCCGGTAATGCAAGCTTCGACCCCATCGCCGCCTTGTTGGCGCCTGCTTCCGAACCAGATTCGCGCCTATGGTTGGAAGTGAAACCCGGTGACAGCTTGTCGGTATTGTTCCAGCGCGCCGGTCTTGGCGCGCAGCAGGTGATCGAGGTCACCGCTGACAGCGAACAAGCCCAGTTGCTGACCCGGCTGCATCCCGGCGACAACCTGGCGTTCCAGCTCACCCCGGACGCGCACGTGCAGAGCCTGGAACTGGTCAAGACGCCGCTTGAAAGCTGGCTGCTCACCCGCCAGGATACTGGCGGCTACACGCTCGAGCACCTGCTCAAGGAGCCGGAAGTGCGCCCGGTGTGGCGCGAAGTGCAAATCGACGGCTCACTGTTCCTCTCCGCCCAACGCAACGACATCAGCGCCGCCTTGGCGATGGACCTGTCCAACATCTTCAGCGGCGTGGTGGACTTCATGCAGGACACCAAGACCGGCGACAGCTTTGGCGTACTTTATGAAGAACTATACCTGGACGGCCAATACGTCGGCCAAGGCCGCATCCTCGCCGCCGAATACACCAGCGGCGGCCAGACCCGCATCGCCCTGCGCTACGAAAACAGCGACGGCGACAGCAGCTTCTACAGCCCCCAGGGCGAGAGCATGAGCCGCGCCTTCTTGCTGAACCCGGTGGATTTCACCCGCATCAGCTCCGGTTTCAACCC
>JAITMI010000043.1 GCA_031277435.1 Pseudomonadales bacterium | reverse complement strand
TCACTCCCACTCAATCGTCGCCGGCGGCTTCGACGAAATATCGTAGCTCACGCGCGACACGTCGCGGATTTCGTTGATGATGCGGTTGGATACCAGCTCTAACAATTCATAGGGCAAATGTGCCCAGCGGGCGGTCATGAAGTCGATGGTTTCGACCGCGCGTAGGGCCAGTACCCAGGAGTAGCGGCGGGCGTCGCCGACGACGCCGACGGATTTGATGGGGAGGAACACCACGAAGGCTTGGCTGACTTTGTCGTACCAGCCGGCGCGGCGCAGTTCTTCGATGAAGATGTGGTCGGCCTGGCGCAGGATGTCGCAATAGTGTTTGGTGACTTCGCCGAGCACGCGCACGCCGAGGCCGGGGCCGGGGAAGGGGTGGCGGTAGACCATCGCTGGCGGCAGGCCGAGTTCGACGCCGATGCGGCGCACTTCGTCCTTGAAGAGTTCGCGCAAGGGTTCCACCAGGCCCATTTTCATTTCCTCTGGCAAACCGCCGACATTATGGTGCGATTTGATGACCTGCGCGGTGCCGTGCTTGGCCTTGGCGGATTCGATCACGTCGGGGTAGATGGTGCCTTGCGCGAGCCATTTTACTTCGCCGAGTTTGGCGGCTTCGGCGTCGAATACTTCGATGAAGGTGCGGCCAATGATTTTGCGTTTGGCTTCGGGTTCGCTCACGCCTTGGAGGCGGCTGAGAAAGAGATCTTCGGCGTTGGCGCGGATGACCTTGATGCCCATGTTGCTGGCGAAAGTTTGCATCACCTGGTCGCCTTCGTTGAGGCGCAAGAGGCCATTGTCGACGAACACGCAGGTGAGTTGATCGCCAATCGCTTTGTGCAAAAGCGCGGCCACCACCGAGGAATCAACGCCGCCGGAAAGGCCGAGCAGCACCTGATCCGAGCCGACTTGCCGGCGCACGCTGGCGATGGCGTCTTCGATAATGTTGGCGGGAGTCCACAGGCGCGCGCAGCCGCAAATTTCGTGCACGAAGCGGTTGAGCATTTGCTGCCCGGCCTTGGTGTGGGTGACTTCGGGGTGAAACTGTACGCCGAACAGCGGCTTGCTCTGGTGCATCATGGCGGCGATCGGCGCGCTGGCGGTGGCGGCGATCAGCGTGAAATCCGGCGGCAGGCGCGTGACCTTGTCGCCGTGGCTCATCCATACGTCTTGATAATAGCGCTGGTTTTCTTCTACCTGATGTTCCAAATCGTGCAGGAGCGGGCTTTGTCCCACTATTTCCACGCGCGCGTAACCGAATTCGGAAGTGGGCGAACTTTCCACCTTGCCGCCTAATTGTTCAGCCAAGGTCTGCATGCCATAACAAATGCCGAGAATCGGCAGGCCGCTATTGAGAATATACGCGGGAATGCGCGGCGATTCGGCGAGGTTGGCGGATTCGGGGCCGCCGGAGAGACTCACGCCCTTGGGCTTGAGCGCCTTGAAATCAGCTTCGCTCAATGAATAGTGATGCAGTTCGCAATAAACGCCAGCCTCGCGCACGCGGCGCGCGATGAGCTGGGCATATTGGGAGCCAAAGTCCAGAATGAGAATGAGCTGCTCATGGATGTTCAGCGACATATAAGCTCCATCGGTCAAAAATGAGAAATCGTTGCGCGCGGCTGTTCAGCTTACGCGGTAATTTGGCGCTTCCTTGGTGATGCTCACGTCGTGTACGTGGCTTTCACTGACGCCAGCGGCGGTGATGCGGACGAATTGCGGTTTGACGCGCATTTCTTCGATGTTGGCGCAGCCGGTAAGGCCCATGCTGGAGCGCAAGCCGCCCTTGAGCTGGAAGATAATGGCGGACATCGGGCCTTTGTACGGCACGCGGCCTTCGATGCCTTCGGGCACCAGTTTGGCGGCGCCGCTGTCGAGGGTTTGGAAATAGCGGTCGCTGGAGCCGTTTTTCTTGTTCATGGCGCCGAGCGAGCCCATGCCGCGATACGCCTTGTAGCTGCGGCCTTGGTAGAGTTCAACGTCGCCGGGGGCTTCTTCGGTACCGGCGAGTAATGAACCGATCATTACCGCATTGGCGCCAGCGGCGATGGCCTTGGCGACGTCGCCGGAAAAACGCACGCCGCCGTCGGAAATCAAGGTGATATCGGAGCCTTTAAGCGCCGCCGCCACGTTAGCCACCGCGCTGATCTGCGGCACGCCGACGCCAGTGACGATGCGCGTGGTGCAGATGGAGCCGGGGCCGATGCCGACTTTGACGCAATCCACGCCAGCTTCGGCCAAGGCCAGGGCGCCAGCGGCGGTGGCGACATTGCCACCGATCAGTTGCAAATGCGGGAAGGTTTTTTTGATTTGTGCAATGCGGTTAATAACTTCCTGCGAATGGCCGTGGGAAGTGTCCACCACCACCACGTCAACGCCAGCGCTCACCAGAGCCCGCACGCGGTCTTCGGTGTCGGCGCCAGTGCCCACGGCGGCGCCCACGCGCAACTGGCCGAGCGCGTCCTTGCAGGCGTTGGGGTGATCTTCGGCCTTGCGGATGTCCTTGAGCGTGACCAAGCCTCTGAGCTGAAACGCCTCGTTGACCACCAGCACTTTTTCGATGCGGTGCTTGTGCATCAATTCCTTCACTTCGTCGAGACTGGCGCCTTCTTTTACGGTTACCAAGCGTTCGCGCGGCGTCATGATGCGATCGACCGAGGCATTCATGTTGGTTTCAAAACGCACGTCGCGCGAGGTGACGATGCCGACCAATTGGCGGCTCTGGTGATCGGCGATCACCGGCAGGCCGGAGAAGTGATTTTCGCGAGTCAACTCCAACAGTTTGCGCACGGTGGTGTCGGGAGTGATGCAGATGGGGTCGGCGACCACGCCGCTTTCGTATTTTTTGACCGTGCGTACTTCACGCGCCTGTTCTTCAATCGACATGCTTTTATGAATGATGCCGAGCCCGCCTTCCTGCGCCATGGCAATGGCCAGACGCGATTCGGTGACGGTATCCATGGCGGAGGACACGAGCGGAATGTTGAGCGAGATGGAACGGGTGAGACGAGTCCTCAAATCAGCCTGGTGAGGCAGTACCAGCGAGTGGGCCGGCAACAGCAGAACATCATCAAACGTGAGCGCTTCTTCTACGATTCGTAGCATAGGATTTACCTGAAACCCGTGGGGACTCTGTTTCGGAAAATCGCCGTATTATAGCGGATTGGGGGCGGGGGCGGAAACTGTTAGTCTTGCGCGTCTTGTCCAACGCGGTCTGAGGACTATTTTCAGTGACCAGCCCAACCAACGCCTACACCGTTCCCTCGGTGTCCATCACCACGGCGCGCACGGGCGCATCGGCCCATGCCAACGCGCTGGGGATGCGTCCCATGCAGGAGCGCGCCTACGCCAAGCGCGGCGAGCAATATTTGCTCATCAAGTCACCGCCCTCGTCAGGCAAGTCTCGCGCGCTGATGTTCATCGCGCTGGACAAGCTGCACAACCAGGGTTTGCGGCAGGCCATTATCGTGGTACCGGAACGTTCGATTGGCGGTAGCTTTGCCGACGAACCTTTGAGCCAACACGGCTTTTACTGGGATTGGCGCGTGGCCCCGCAATGGAACCTGTGCAACGCGCCGGGCGCGGACGAACCTCGCGTGGCCAAATCCAAAGTGGACGCGGTGCGCAAATTCCTGCAAAGCGCCGATACCGTGCTGGTCTGCACCCATGCGACGTTTCGCTTTACGGTGGAGGAATTGGGCATCGAAGCCTTTGACAATCGCCTGATCGCCATCGACGAATTCCACCACGTTTCCAGTAATCCAGGTAATGTGTTGGGGAGCCAGTTGGGCGCGCTCATCGCCCGCGACAAAACGCATATCGTGGCGATGACCGGCTCGTATTTCCGTGGCGACAGCGAAGCGGTATTGACGCCCGTGGACGAGGCGCGTTTCGAGACCGTCACCTACACCTACTACGAACAACTCAACGGTTACCAATGGCTCAAGGCGCTTGACATTGGTTACTTCTTCTACACGGGCCGTTATGTCGATGCCGTATCCAAGGTGCTGAATCCTCAGCTCAAAACCATCGTTCACATTCCCAACGTCAATGCGCGCGAAAGTCTGAAAGACAAGGAGAGTGAAGTTAACGAAATCATGGGGGCGCTGGGCGAGTGGCAAGGTGTTGATTCAGCCACGGGTTTTCATTTGATAAAAGCTAGGGCGTGTCCTCATTCTGAACCAATCCCTTTAGGTATTTGATTTTTCATGAATTTGCTAAACTCCTTTGAACAAAAAGGAGTCCAAATGACACGCTATGCCTTGAACGATTCGATT
>JAITMI010000406.1 GCA_031277435.1 Pseudomonadales bacterium | reverse complement strand
GCCTGCATTTACAAGAACAGCTCAGCGCCGCCGGCTCGCCGCTGCCGATCATCTTCATCACCGGCCACGGCGACATACCGACCGCCGTGCAAGCGATGAAAGTTGGCGCTTTCGAATTCATCGAAAAACCCTTTTCGCAAACGCTGCTTTTGGAAAGCATACAGCGCGCCTTCGCGCTGAATCTGCGCAAACGTCAAATTTTGGAACGGAAACAAAATATCGACGAACGGCTCGCCACACTCACGCCGCGAGAAAACGAAGTGCTGCGGCGCATCATCGACGGTAAAGCTTCAAAACTGATCGCCGCCGAACTGACGCTGAGCCAGCGCACGGTGGAAATCTACCGCTCCAACATCATGCAGAAAATGCGCGCCAAATCGGTGGCCCACCTAGTGCGGCTGTTCAGTGGCGGCGACGGCCTGGACCTGCCATGAACCCAAAACCTGTGCCCCAGGAGCATGACGCGGACGGCGCCTTATTGGCCGCCATCGCGCGCGGCATGGATGCGGCCATCGTGGTACACGAACACAGCGGCGCGATCCGCATCTGGAACGAAGGCGCTCAGCGCCTGTTTGATTACCCGCGCCACATCGCGCTCAGCCTCGCCGCGCCGGCCTTGATCGTGCCACAGCAGCGTCAACTCTACGCGCAACACCTCAGCCAGCTCAGCCCCGGTGCGCCCGGCAAAATTGCGGAAATCCGCGGTATTACCCGTAGCGGTCAAGAACGTGAACTACTGCTCAACGCCTCACTGCGCACCGCGAGCGCTGATAGCGCACCCTTGGTAGTCGCCATTTTCAACGACATCAGCGCGCAAAAAAGCAGCGAAAAAAAACTGCTGGCGCTACTCGAATCGACTCCCGACCCCTTCATCATCGTGACCGGCGGCGGCGTCATCACCCGCGTGAACCCGCAAGCGGAACGCTTGTTCGGTTATGAGCGGCACGAACTGCTCGGCCAATCCTACAAAATGCTGGTGCCCGCGCGCTTCCGCTTCCAGCACGATATGTACACGCACAACTATCAGCTCAAGCCCATCATGCGGCGCATGGGCACTGGCTTGGAATTGTGCTGCCTCACGCGCGGCGGCGAGGAAATCCCGGTGGAAATCGGCCTCAGCCCGGTCGTCACGCACGGCGAAACCACGATCATGGTGCGCTTCCGCGACATCCGCGAACAGCAGCGCGAACAAGCACTGCTACAGCAAGAACGCCAGCGCGCCGACGAAGCCAACCGCGGCAAGTCGCGCTTTCTCGCCGCCGCCAGCCATGATTTGCGGCAACCCTTGCAATCGATCAGCATGAATCTGGGCGTGCTCGCAGGTGAACTCGGCGCGGCGGACAAAACCCGCGTCATCGCGCAAACACGCATGGCGCTCGATACCACCAATAAATTGCTCAATTCCTTGTTGAACATCAGCAAGCTGGAAGCCGGCAAAGTGCAGCCAGAAATCGAAACTTTTAACATCGGCAAAGTTTTGGAACGTGTTTACAACACCGAAAGCCAGCAGGCACGCGAAAAACAGCAAACCTTTACCCTGCATAGCTCCTCGCTTTACCTGCGCTCCGATCCCACCTTATTGGAACAACTCTTGACCAACCTGGTCGCCAATGCCATCCGCTATACGCCGCCGCAAGGCCGCATTCTGCTCGGCTGCCGGCGATTAGGCTCGCACTTGCGCATCGAAGTGGCCGATAACGGCCCCGGCATCGCCGCCGAAGCGCTCGATTTCATCTTCGATGAATACCGCCAACTGGAACAGCACCGGCATCATCCAGGCGCTGGCCTGGGGCTCGGGCTTTCCATCGTTAAATTGGTGGCGGAACTCTTGCATCTGCAACTCGAAGTGCGCTCGATTCCCGGCAAAGGGTCGCGCTTCAGCGTGGTCGTGCCGCTCGCTACGGACGCGGCGCCAAGGCCGCAAGCGGACACCCCCGCGCCCACCCCAGAAACCCGCCCCAGCGGCACACTGCTACTGATCGACGATGACCCCGCCGTGCTGGATGCCACGAGCCTCTGGCTTGAAATCGCCGGCTTCAAGGTACTGCCAGCGCAAAACCCCGCCGCCGCCCTGCAAGCGATCCGCAGCCAAGCCCCCGACTGCATCATCACCGACCACGGCCTGGCGCAGCGGCAAACCGGCCTCGACCTGATACGCGACATCCGCGCGCAACTAGGCCGCGAAGTCCCCGCCATCCTCATCACCGGCGACACCTCCCTGCAACGCCAACTCAGCGGCGCGCTGCCCCTGCTCGACATTGTTTTCAAACCGATCGATCCACAAGAACTGGTGACGCTGATTCAACGCAAGCTCAAATAAAGCACGGGATTGACGGAATTTATCCTGTAGAGGACACTGCCGCCCAAACCAACCCCGGCAGCTTTGCGTGAGTCAAGGAGCGAACCATGTCAGACAAAACCGATTACCAGCCAAAAAACTCAGACCTGTTCAAATGGTATGGCTGGGGCTCTCCGGTAGGTTTTGGATTGTTTATCGTAAGCTGCGCCTTGGCGGTGTTTTTGTTGGCTTGCGCGGGGAGTTTATTCGTGGAGCCTTAAGTTGCTCCTACTTTTTTTGGATCACGTAGAACAACCAGCCGCCGCTCTGTCGCGCTAGCAATTTCCTGTTGTAATTCCCGCAGTTTGCGCGTTTTATCATCGCGGTAAAAAAGATTGAAAGCCTCAAACGGAATCAAGCGCCCGTCCGCCCGTGCGATGTGAATGCAGGATTTTTTCAGCGCGCGAATATCCAGGCTCAGCGCGTCCATGAATTGCACGATCAATACGCGGAACACGTCGCGGTAGCCAATGCCGGCGGGAGTTTGCACTTGCGGCAGGCAGCACAGCAATTCCGACAATTTGCTCGCCTGGCCTTGCGGGCTTTGGTTGGTGGAAAATAATTCAAATATCCGGCGCTTGAGGACCGGGTCGTGTTCGAAGGTGATGGTATTGCTTTGCCCGTTCAGCAGGATTTGCGGATCGACGCAGCGCGTCAAGGGCAAAGCGCCGCCGTCCGGGGTTTTCAGTGCATAGCCCATCGCCAGCGTATCGGGATTGCAGGGCACCGGGATGATGTCAGCCAAGGTGAAGGCGCTTGATTGTTCGGCGATTTTCCGCCGTATTTGGCTAACGGTAAGCCGGTTGTCGCGGGCTTGATAATCCTGCACGCGGCCAGCATCCTGAATCGGTTGCAAGGTGACGCCGCGCACGCAGGGCTGGCGCAGGCCGTAGTCGATGATGGCGCCGATTTCGTCATCGTTGACGCCCTTCTTCAAGGTCACCACCAGCGTGGTGGAAATATCCAATTCGTTCAG
>JAITMI010000403.1 GCA_031277435.1 Pseudomonadales bacterium | reverse complement strand
CGCCAAACACCACATGGCAAGTGGGGCGGCCACGGCGCAAGAGGTCGTCATCCATCGCGGGCAGGTCGTCGTGAATCAGGGAATAGGCGTGGATAAGCTCGACCGCGACGGCGCCGATGTCCGCCGCTTCCAAATGCCCGCCCACCGCCAGCGCGCCGGCATAGGCGAGCAAGGGCCGCATCCGCTTGCCGCCGCCCAGCGCCGCGTAACGCATGGCCGCCGCCAAGGGCGCTGGCGCGCCGGGCAGCTTCAGGGAATCTTGCAGCGCGGTTTCCACCCGCCGGCGGGCGGCGCTGAACCAGCGGGTCTGAGCGAAGTCCAAGGTCACGGGCTAATCCATATCCTCAGCGTCGCCGCTCTCATCTTCGTCCGCCTCCAGCGCATAGGGCTCGGTCTCAACCGTCGCGCCTTCCTGCATCAATAGCTGCACTTTCTGCTCCGCCTGCGCCAAGGCTTGCTGGCACTCGCGGGTGAGTTTGACGCCTTTTTCAAAGGCTTTGAGCGAATCTTCGAGGCTCAGCTCGCCATCTTCCATGCCGGCAACCAGAGCTTCCAGCTCCGCCAGCGCAAGCTCAAAGTTGAACGGGGTTTTCTTGCGGGACATGGGGCTCCTCCGGCACAAGGCGGCTATGGTAATGCCCGCTGCCGGCAATTGCACTTTCTCAATAAGCTGAGAGGGTCCGTGCTGGCGGGTGGCCTTGACGAGACCCTTGGAGGCCAGGGATGGCCGGAAAGGAGCGTACAGGGATGTACTTGCAGCGTGTCTCGGCAAGGCCACCCGCCAGCGCGGACCCTAACCGGAGCTTCCTTAACTCACGTTCCCTTCAGTACGCATTCAGTTATGTGACACCATACTCACGGCTAGATTGCGTAAGGAGGCGCTCCAAAGACGGTCTCAACAAAGCGCTCCAAGCGATCTGATATTTTGCGCAGGATAGATTGCAGACAGGAGTCAAACAACGTGGCACAATGCTCCGGCTTGGTGCGGAGCATCCACACCTCGACGTTAACGTTAACCACCATGATTCGTCAGATAAGATGGGGAAACACACATGAAACGCATTGCACTTACCGGAGCTGTTCTGCTGGGCTCCTTGATGTCCTTCAACCTGGTCGCCGCGGAACTCTCCGCTGAAGAACAGGCTGCTCAAAACGTGGCCAACCGCCAAGCCATATTCAAGCTGTTGTCCGTCTCCAATGCTCCGCTGGGCGCCATGGCGCGCGGTGGCGCTTACGACGGGGACGCCGCGAAATTGGCGGCTCAGCGTCTTGCCATTCTGGGCGGCATGATTCCCGCCGCGTTTGAGGCTGACACCTCTGGCGTTACCGGCCTGACCACCCGCGCCTCTACCACCATCTGGGGCAACAAAGCCGACTTCGACAAATTGGCCGGTGATCTTGTAACCGCCGCCAACGAAGCGCTGGCCACCCTGGAAGCTCAGGGCGAAGCCGGTGTACGCGGCGCCGTAGGCGCCATCGGCCCGAAATGCGGCGCTTGCCACGACCGTTATCGTTTGGACTGAGTTACAGTACCAATCGTTATACAAAAAAACGCCCCTTTATTGGGGCGTTTTTTTTAGGCTTGAAAAAACGCCCCAATAAAGGGGCGTTTTGTATCGCGGAACAATCGTTCGCTTACTCGTCGCGGGTGAAGAACGCGGCGTAAGCGGCCTGATCTTCTTCGGAAAGCAGCTTGGTATGGTCGATCACGTCTTCCATCTCGCCGCCGACGAAGTCGAAGTTGGCGGTCATGCCCAGTTGCAGGAAGCCGACGAAATCCTCGGTAGTCCAGCCCCCCAAACCCTCCGGCGAAATATCGGCGGACACGATGTCGGAACCTTTGAACTCATTCCCCATCTGCAACATGCCCAAGGCATTACGCGGCGTGTGGCATTCGCTGCAATGGCCCAAGGCGCGCGCCAGATACGCGCCGCGCTGCACCTCTGGATCATCGGAAACCGCCGGCGGCGTGCCTTCCAGAATATTCGCCAGGAAATTCCAGCCGCCCATCGTCCAGCGGAATTGCCAGAACGGCAGGTCATGATCGGGCACTTCGTTGCGCACCGGCGGCAGCGACATCACGTACGCGGCGAGATCCAGCACGTCTTCATCCCTCATGTCCTTGTAAGTGCGGTAAGGCATGGCCGGGTAGAAGAAACCGCCATCCCGAGCGCGGCCATATTTGACCGCCAAGAGGAAGTCGCGGCCCGTCCATCCGCCGATGCCGGTTTCCGGGTCAGGCGTGATGTTGGTGGTGTGGAAAGTGCCGCCGAAGGGCGATTCGATGTCATAGCCGCCGATCGGCGCATCAGTGCCTTCAGGCTGATGGCAGGCGCCGCAGCCGCCCGCGTTAAAAATATAGGCGCCGCGCGCGATGGCTTCCGGCCCAGTAGGAATGTCCGGATTACCAACCCAAGGCGTGTGAAAAACCCAATACAGCAGCCCTAAAACGACGACGACGGCCGCCAGTAAAAGTTTCTTTTTGTTCATGTGGTTTCTTCCTGATAATGATGCTAAATGAACGACGGGCGCATTCTATAGAACTCGCCCCCAAATGCCACGTAAGCGGGCACGCACCCTAGCAAAAAAATATGAAAGCAATGGGCAAAGCTGATCTGGCTCAACTCTTCAACCCTGCCGGCTCAACTCTTGCTGCAAGGCTTTCTCACGCAATTTGCGCTCCTTACGCTCCTCCTTGACCGTCGCCGCCTCCGCGCCCAAGTGCGCTTCGCCGCGCGCCTCGGCCAGCTCGACCTGGCGCTGCCGCTCGCGAAATTGCGCCAGCTCGCTCGCGTCGTGGCTGCCGTGGCAATGCGGGCAACTGACGCCTTTTTCATACAAGGGGCTGGTTTTGTCCGCCTCGGTGATCGGCAAGCGGCAGGCGTGGCATTGATCGTAGCGGCCCTTTTGCAGCGCATGATTCACCGCCACGCGGTTATCGAACACGAAACATTCGCCCTGCCACAGCGACTCGGCTTCAGGCACTTTTTCCAGATAATTCAGAATACCGCCCTTGAGGTGATACACCTCGTCGAAACCGTTTTCCTTGAGAAATGCGGTAGATTTTTCGCAGCGAATACCACCGGTACAGAACATCGCCACTTTTTTATGCCGCGCCGGATCGAGATGCTGGCGCACATAATCAGGAAATTCGCGGAAGGAACTGGTATGCGGGTTCACCGCGCCGCGAAAGGTACCAATTTGCACTTCGTAATCATTGCGCGTATCGATCAACAGCACCTCAGGATCGGAAATCAGCGCGTTCCACGCTTGCGGCTCAACGTGCGTACCCACCTTGCGCAGCGGGTCAATGCCTTCCACGCCCATGGTGACGATTTCCTTCTTGAGCTTCACCTTGCTACGGTAAAACGGCGGCGCCTCATCGAAAGATTCCTTGCAATCGAGACCAGCCAAACGCGGATCACGCCTGAGCCAGGCCAGCACCGCGTCGATACCTTCACGCGAGCCAGCAATGGTGCCATTGATGCCCTCAGCCGCAAGCAGCAAAGTGCCGCGCACCTCGCGCTCCAGCATCAATTGCAATAAAGGCTGTTGCAGCGCCGCGTAATCATCAAGCGGCACAAAATGATACAGCGCGCATACCACGATGCGCGGTTGAGAATCGGTCATGAATAAATACCTTTGCGAATCGGAACGTAAATCCGGGGCAAAAAAAATAGCGGCGGGATTATACCTTGATGGCCGCGGGCATTACTGCGTTCAGTCAAAAGCTCAGCAATTCTCGATAGGTTCCGCGCCGGGGGTAAGCATTGCGAGACCCTTGGAGGCCATGGATGGCCGGAAGGAGCCTACAGGGATGTACTTGCGGCGTGTCTCGCAATGCTTACCCCCGGCGCGGAACCTGGCTCTTAACCAGAGCTATCCAGCAAGGATAAATCAAGCAACGTCGCATAAGCCCGCAAATCCCCGACCTCGGGCAAACGCGGAATCACGCCCAACAGCGGCGCATCCAAAGCATCGCGCAAGGTGGCGATGTTCGCGTCGCGTTCGGGCATCGTGGGGTCGAGCGTGTTGGCGACCCAGCCGGCCAGCGTCAGGCCATCGCGGAGGATCGTTTCGGCGCTCAGTAGTGCGTGATTGAGGCAGCCTAGCCGCAAGCCCACTACCAGCACTACTGGTATTTGTAGAATTTTTGGCAGATCGGACAAATATTCGTGCGTGTTGAGCGGTACGCGCCAGCCGCCGGCGCCTTCGATTACGGTGAAATCCGCGCGCTGCTGCAAGGCGCCGCGGCAGAAACCAACCAGGCGTTCCACGTTCAAGCGCTTGCCGGCGCGCCGCGCGCTCAGGTGCGGTGAGAGCGGTTCGGGCAAACACACCGGGTTCACCTGCGCATAGGGCAGTTTGCGCGTGGCGGCGGCGATCAGACGCAGCGCATCATCATTGCGTAGACCCTCTGGCGTTACTTGTGCGCCAGCGGCAAGCGGTTTGAGGCCCAGCGTATCGAGACCGCGCGCGGCGGCGGCGTGTAGCAAGAGACACGAAACCAAAGTCTTGCCCACTTCCGTGTCGGTGCCGGTGACGAAATACGCGCGCCGCGTTTGCGCCGCGTTCATGCCCGCGCCTCAAGTTGTAGAAAGAACAGTTCATAAGTCACGGCCACGCCACGCTCCGGCACGCAAGCGGCGGCGAAGGCGCGTTCGGCGCGCGCGAAACGCTGGCGGCCGGTTAGCCCCGGCGCTTGCGTAGCATTCATGTTGTGCGCGCCGATGCCTTTGAGTTCGCGGCTCAGCTCGCGCAAATCACGGTACCAGCGCTGGCTGAGGCGGCGTTCGCAGCGTG
>JAITMI010000383.1 GCA_031277435.1 Pseudomonadales bacterium | reverse complement strand
GTCATTGAGCGCGTTGGCGCCGAACGGATGCCGCTGGTGATTTTTTTGACCGCTTATGATGAATACGCCATTGAGGCTTTTCGCCGCAATGCGCTCGACTATTTGCTCAAGCCCATTGAGCGCGCACGATTTCAACAGAGCCTGAGCAAAGCGCGCAAACAACTGAGTAATCAGCGTTTGCTGGAACAGCGGGTACAATTGGATCAGCTTTTAACGGCATTGCGTGAGGCGGAAAATCCCGCGACGCGCCATGAAACCCCGCCGCGTATCGCCTTGAAGCTGGGGGCCCAAATCATCTTTGTAGCGCCCGAGGAACTGGATTGGGTAGAAGCGGAAGGCGATTACGTCAGCGTGCATATCGGCCAGCGCACGCATTTGTTACGCGATACCATGCAGTCCATGGAAACGCGCCTCTTGCCTTACGGTTTCGCGCGCATTCATCGTTCCGCCATCGTCAATCTGAACCGGATCAATAAACTGCTCGCCGCCGACAATGGCGACTACGAAGCGCTGCTGCATAACGGCAAGATTCTGAAGGTTGGCCGCAATTACCGCGACGCCTTGTTCGCCAAGTTGAAGATAGAGTCCTGACGCGTCAAGGAGTGAACCACAAACCGTTCAACCTCCCTATTTCTCCATTCATCCCGCCTATTCCTCCGTTCGTGGAATCGCGCGTGCAAAGTAACGCCGCGCCTACTTAAGATCGCCCGTAAAAAATTGGAGGAAATACAGTGGACATTCCACTCCGGATCAATCGCTGGCCGCGCCGCCTGCTTGCGGGCCTGCTGTTCGCCGCCGCGGCGCTCGTGCTTACGCTGACGTGGAATTGGCTGGCGGCGCGGCTGCGCACGCAAACGCTCAACGTCAGCGAGGTAGTGATCGGCATGGTGGAACATGGCACTTTGATCCGTGACGTGCGCGCGCCCGGCCTGCTGGCGCCGCTGGAGCTACGCTGGATCGCCGCGCCGGTGGAAGGGCGGGTGGAAAACATTTTGGCCGAAGCAGGCGCTACCGTGGTTTCACATACGATCATTCTACAATTGAGTAATCCCAGCGTCAGCCGCGATGCCGATATGGCGAGTATCGAACTGGAGGTATTGCGCGCCGAAGCGCACGCGCTCGAACAGCGCCTCATCAATGACTTGTTGGCGCAAGAAGCCGTGGTGTCTGAATATGCGGCGCGCCACGAAAGCGCGCGTTATCGCATGGAAGCCAATCGTGAACTTGGCGGCATCGTGGCCAAGGTCGATCTCAACGAATCCATTTTGCTGACCAGACAATACGAGGAACGCCTGGCTTTTGAACAAGAGCGTTTGCTGCGCCTGCGAGAGTTGCAAGAAGCCGAGCTTGCCGCCAGCGCGGCGAATATCACGCGCGCGGAGCGTCAATTGCTGTTGCGGCGGGAATTACAGGAAAGTTTGACGGTAACGGCCGGCATCACGGGCACCTTGCAAATCGTGCCGGTGGAAATTGGACAACTGGTCGCATCCGGCACGCCGCTGGCGAGAGTGGCGCGCGAGGATCGCTTCAAAGCCGAATTGCGCGTGCAAGAAGGGCAGGCGCGTGAATTACGCATCGGTCAAAAAGTACGGATTTCCGCCGGTGGCCAGCACGCGAACGGCGCCGTCAGCCGCATCGATCCCGCGGTGCAACAAGGCACGGTATTGGTGGATGTCAGTTTCGTTGGCGCGGCGCTGCCCGGCGCGCGTCCCGATTTGCGCGTGCAAGGCGTAATCGAGATCGACCAAGTGGAAGATGCGCTAGTGTTGCCCAGGCCGGTTTATACGCAGGAAAACACTACCGCCGATCTCTTTGTGCTGGCGCCCGATGGCCAAAGTGCGCGTCGCGTTGCGGTGGAATTAGGGCTTGGTTCGGTGGATCGCATTCAGGTCATCGGCGGCGTGAGTGAAGGCGAACGGGTGATCGTGTCGGATATGAGCCGTTTTGCTGAAGTGGATAGCATCAGACTGGAAGGAGTGAGGCCATGAGCGGATTTATGTACGACATCGCCTTCGCCTGGCGCAGCGCGTGCAAGCGCCCCGGCACCGCCATATTGATCGTTCTTACCTTGGCGTTCGGCATCGGCGTCAACACCGCGATGGTCAGCACGCTCTTTCAAGTGACATTGGGGTCGCTGCCTTATGCAAACGGCGCGCATCTCGTGAAATTGGAACAAACGGTTCCCATTAAGGGCCGCGGCGACGGGAACTGGTCCATCTCGACTCGGGAAGATGTGCGCGCGCAGACCACGGTGTTCAGCGGAATCGCCAGTTACTCCCAATTGCCCTATGCGATACAGGGGCCGCGCGGGCCGGTGCAGGGAATGGGGGCCGCGGTGAGTTGGAATTTCTTCACGCTATTCGGCGTGCGGCCTTTGCTTGGCCGCGGTTTCGCGCCTGGCGACGACGTAGCGGGCGCGGCGCCGGTGGTATTGCTGTCATACGAATTCTGGAATCGTGAGTATGGCGGGGATCCGGCGGCGGTTGGCGGTACCGTGGAAATCATGGATGTGCTGTACCAGGTGATCGGCGTCTTGCCCAGGCTGCCGCCGTTTCCGGATGCCAATGCGATCTGGATTCCGGAGACCACCGACCCCTATCGCGCTTTTTCTCCCGGCGTGCAAGGCGACCGGAAAGCCGCCGCCTTGCAAGCGGTGTTCGCGCTGCGCCACGCCGATGCCAGCTTGCCCGCCACGGAAGCTGAATTGAACGCCGTGGCGCAGCGTTTGAAGGCAGCGTATCCGGATCACTACCCGGAGGATTACGGCATTGCCGCTCAACCCTTGCGCACGGTGTTGGTGGCGGCTGCGCGTCCTGCGTTGGCGCTGATGGCGGGCCTGTCGTTTCTAGTACTGGCGATAGCGGCGGCGAACATCGCCAGCCTCATGCTCGGTAGGACGCTGACAAGAAATCAGGAACTGGCGATTCGGGAGGCCATTGGCGCGAGCCCCGTGATGATCCTGCGGCAGCTCGTGGCCGAAAGCGTGTTGTTCGCGTTATTGGGTGGCGTGGCGGCCTTGGCGGTGGCTTACGCTTGTCTGCGTTTGCTGCGGAATTTCGCCGCCGGGTTCACGCCTCTGGCCAGTGAAATCCACATGAGTGGCGCGGTGCCGCTGTTCGTGCTCGGCACGGTGGTGGCGCTGGGTGGCTGCATCGGCATTCTGCCGGCGTTGACCAAACGCGACATCAACAGGTGTCTCAAGGAAGGCGGCGACAAGGTCACTACCTCATCGTCAGGCGTCCGCAAAAGGCGCGCGCTATTGCTGACGCAGTATGTGCTGGCCTTCGTCATGCTGACGAGTTCGGCCTTGATCATTGCCAGCCTTTATCGTCTGTATCAACAGGATGCCGGTTATGACGCCGCGCGTATATTAGCGGTGAATCTGCCACTGAGCTTTCAGCCTGACGACGACTGGCGCGTGGCGGCCGGCGATTTCAGCCGGCAATTGCTCAGCGAAACGCGGGCGGTGCCGGGTGTAAACGGCGCGGCCGTTTTCAGCGGGCAGCCGTTACTGCAACGCGTGGCGTATTTATCGGCGCTGTTGCCCTTCTCGATTGAAGGGGAAATCTTTGCCGATGACGCCGCGCCAGCGGCGCTGCGCAGGTCCGTGTCCGAAGGCTTCTTTACTTTACTGAACATTCCGTTATTGCGTGGCCGTGATTTCGCGGCGGCCGACGACGAGCAGGCGCAGCCGGTCGCCATCATCAGCGAGAGCTTGGCGCGGCGTTACTTCCCCGCTAGCGATGCGCTGGGGCAACACATCAGATTCGCCTACGGTGGAGCCTGGCTCACTATCGTCGGCGTCGCCGCCGACATTCGTTCGCAAGGTCTGGACAGCGCCGAGCCCGCCGCGATCTATCTTTCCTATTGGCAGAACTACAACGAATCGCTGAGTTTGTACGTCAAAGGCGCAGGCGATCCCGCTGTGTTGACCAGAGCCCTTACCACCATCGTGCATGATTTGAACCCACGTCAGCCGGTGGAAAGAGCGGTGACGCTGGACACGCTGAAATCCGAATGGCTGGCGCCAGCGCGGCTGCGCGCCATCGCCATTACCGTATTCGGCGCGTTGGCGCTGATCGTCACCTTCTCCGGCGTCATCGGCGTCGTCTCCTACAACGTCAATGCCCGCAGGCGCGAGATCGGCATTCATCTGGCAGCGGGGGCGACGCCCGGCAACATCCTGCGATTGTTCCTCGTCGATGGCCTGAGGATTTACGCGATGGGTCTGCTGCTGGGCCTGGCGCTGATGCTGGTGCTGGCGCCGCTGTTGGCGCCGTTGCTGTACCAGACCGCGGCGCTGGATGGTGTGGTCTACCTGCTCAGCATGCTGGCCTTGACGCTGGTG
>JAITMI010000332.1 GCA_031277435.1 Pseudomonadales bacterium | reverse complement strand
CTTCACGCACGCGAAGCGCCATGACTCATCAGGCGGCTATAGCGCCGGTCCAATAGCGTATCGAGATCCATGCCCTTGAAGCGCTCGACCTGCTCAATGAGCTGCGCCTTGAGCGTAACCGCCATCGCCTTCATGTCGCGGTGGGCGCCGCCCAAGGGTTCGGGGATGGTCTGATCGACCACGCCCAATTCCTCCAGCCGCGCCGAAGTCACGCCCATCGCTTCAGCGGCCAGCGCCTTGTGTTCGGCGGATTTCCACAAGATGGTGGCGCAGCCTTCGGGCGAAATCACGAAATAGGTGGCGTATTGCAGCATGTTGAGGTGATCGCAAACGCCGATGGCGATGGCGCCGCCGGAATTGCCCTCGCCGGTGACGGTGGCGATGATCGGCGTGCGCAGGCGCGACATCAGCGCCAGGTTTTCCGCGATTGCCTCGTTGATGCCGCGCGCTTCCGAATCCACGCCCGGATAGGCACCGGGAGTGTCGATCAAGGTCAATACCGGCATTTTGTAACGCTCGGCGAGCAGCATCAGCCGCCGCGCCTTGCGGTAGCCTTCGGGCTTGGGCATGCCGAAATTGCGGCGGACTTTTTCGCTGGTGCTGCGGCCTTTCTGGTGGCCGATCACCATCACTGGCGTGCGTTCGAGATAAGCCACGCCGCCGATCAAGGCCGGGTCATCGGCGAAATAGCGGTCGCCGTGCAGTTCGTCGAACTCGGTAAAAATGTAACGCAGATAGTCTTCGGTATAAGGGCGCAGCGGATGGCGCGCCAATTGCGAGATCTGCCAGGGCGTCAGCGAGCCGAAAATCTTTTCGGTGAGCTTGCGGCTTTTGTCTTGCAGCTTGGTGATTTCGTCGCCGATGTTGAGACGGTTGTCCGCCCCCACCAGGCGCAGTTCGTTGATCTTGACCTCAAGATCGGCGATGGGTTGTTCAAAGTCGAGAAAATCTGGGTTCATCGTCAGTGCAAATCCAAAGGTCGCGGGGTGTGACGCTGGCGGCGTCACGCATCATGGTCATTGATAGCGGTCATCGATAGCGGTTATTGATAGCTGAGCGAAACGGCGTCCTGGCCCAAGTTCTCGCGCAGTTTCACCAAGAGATCTTCGCTTGGCGCTACCCGCCACTTGGCGCCGAGGCTCAGCGTACCGCGTACGTCCGCGGTTGCCAAATCCACTACGACCTGGCAGAGCGTTTCGCTCGCTGGCGAGCCCTCGCCGCCCTGTTCTTCCCAAGGCGCAGGCGGAGCGCTTTCGGTACCGCCATGGCGCGCCAACAGCGCGCGCAAGAAAGCGAGCGATTCTACTGACAATTGAGGGCTATGCAAGGCCAGCCGCAGACCGCGCGCATATTGGCGGCGCGCCTGCTCCAGGCTCAGCACGCGGCGGGCGCGCACTTGCAGGCGGCCATCGCCGTTGTAGTCATCCACGCTGACCACCCCTTCGAGCACCACCACCTTGTCCTTGATCAATTGCTCCTGGTACTGCTGCTGCACGTCGCTGTACAGCGAGGCCTCGATGCGGCCGCTTTGATCGTCGAGCGTGAGAATGCAGATGCGGTCGCCGCGCTTGGTCTGGATCAAGCGCATGTCGTGGATCAAGCCGGCCACGAGCTGCGGTGCCTTGTCGGGCTTGAGCGCGTCGAGGCGGTTCTTGGTGAGCTGCGCCAATTCCGGCAGAAACTCGGCGATCGGGTGGCCGGACAGATACAGCCCCAGCGTTTCCTTTTCTTCCTGCAAGCGCCGCTGCTCGCTCCAGCGGTGGATGCGCCGGTAAGCGGCGTAGGCGTCGGCGGATTCCTGCTGAGCTGGGCTGATGGCGCCAAAGAGGTCAGCGACCCCGCTGGCCTGTGCGCGCTGATTCTGTTCCGCCATTTTCACCGCGTCGGCGACCGCCGCGAGCAATACCGCGCGGTCGGCGCCAAAACCGTCGCAGGCGCCGGAGCGGATCAAGGCCTCCAGCACCCGCTTGTTGAGCTGCCCAGGGTCCACGCGCTGGCAGAAATCAAAGAGATCACGGAATTCCCCGCCCGCCTCGCGCGCGCGCAGGATCGCTTCCACCGGCCCCGCGCCCAGGCCCTTGATCGCGCCCAGGCCGTAGACGATGCGGCCACCGTCATCCACAGTAAAAGCATAACGGCCCACGTTGACATCCGGCGGCAACAGGCTCAGCCCCATGCGCCGGCATTCTTCCACCAGCGTCACGATCTTGTCGGTGTTCTGCATGTCGGCGGTCAGCACCGCCGCCATGAAATGCGCCGGGTGGTAACGTTTGAGCCAGGCGGTTTGATACGACACCAGCGCATAAGCCGCCGACTGCGATGTGTTGAAACCGTAATCGGCGAATTTTTCCATCAGGTCAAAAATCGAGGACGCGGTAGTGGCGCTGATGCCGCGCGCCGCCGCGCCTTCCAAAAACACCGCGCGCTGTTTCTGCATTTCCTCGGGCTTTTTCTTGCCCATCGCGCGGCGCAGCATGTCGGCGCCGCCGAGCGTGTAGCTGGCCAGCACCTGGGCGATCTGCATCACCTGTTCCTGGTACAAAATCACGCCATACGTATTTTTTAACACATCTTCCAGATCAGGATGCGGATAGCTGACCTGCTTGCGCCCGTGCTTGCGGTCGATGAAGTCATCCACCATGCCAGAACCGAGGGGACCGGGGCGGAACAAGGCCACCAGCGCGATGATGTCCTCGAAGTTACTGGGTTTGAGGCGCTTGATAAGATCCTTCATGCCGCGCGATTCGAGCTGAAACACGGCGGTGGTTTCACCGCGTTCCAAAAGTTCATACACCTTGGCGTCATCAAGCGGGATGCGCGTGATGTCGATGAGCTCCGCCTCAGGCCGGCCTTCGTTGAGCATCTTGACCGCCCAGTCAATGATGGTGAGCGTGCGCAGGCCGAGAAAGTCGAACTTCACCAGGCCCGCGCTTTCCACATCGTTCTTGTCGAACTGCGCCACCAGGTTGCCGCCGCTTTCATCACAGTAAAGCGGCGTAAAATCAGTAAGTTTGGTAGGCGCGATTACCACCCCGCCAGCATGTTTGCCGACATTGCGCACCAGCCCTTCGAGCTGCTGGGCCATTTCCATGATTTCCTGCGCTTCTTCGTCGGCGGCGAGGAATTCCCCCAGCGCCGGTTCATCCTGCAAGGCTTTTTCCAGCGTCATGCCCACTTCAAAAGGCACCAGCTTGGAGAGCTTGTCGGCCAGCGCGTAAGACTTGCCCTGCACCCGCGCCACGTCGCGGATCACCGCCTTGGCCGCCATGGTGCCGAAGGTGATGATCTGCGACACCGCGTCGTGGCCATAAAGATCAGCCACATGCTCGATCACGCGGTCGCGGCCATCCATGCAAAAATCCACGTCGAAATCCGGCATCGACACGCGCTCGGGGTTGAGGAAGCGTTCAAATAGCAAGTCATATTGCAAAGGATCGAGATCGGTGATCTTGAGCGAATACGCCACCAGCGAGCCTGCCCCCGAACCGCGCCCCGGCCCCACCGGAATGCCGTTGTCCTTGGCCCACTGGATGAACTCCATCACGATCAAAAAATAACCAGGAAACCCCATCTGATTGATGATGCCAAGTTCAAAATCCAAGCGTTCCAGATAAGTCTGGCGAATTTTCGCCATATCCTCGCGCGCCGGATCGTAGAGCGCGGCGAGGCGTTCTTCGAGCCCGCGCAAACTTTCCTGGCGCATGAACTCCTCAATGCTCATGCCTTCCGGTATTGGATAATTGGGCAAAAACGGCTTGCCCAATACCAGGTCCAGGTTGCAGCGGCGCGCGATCTCTACGCTGTTTTGCAGCGCCTCCGGTAAATCGCTGAATAATTCCTGCATTTCCTCTGTGCTGCGCAGATATTGCTGCTCGGAATAAAGCCGCGGCCGGCGCGGATCGTCGAGCGTGCGGCGATCATTGATGCACACCCGCACCTCATGCGCCTCGAACTCTTGCGGATCGAGAAAACGCACATCATTGGTCGCCACCACCGGCGTATCACTCTCCCCAGCCAAGGCCACCGCACGCACCACCTGCTCGCCATCGCCAGTACGGCCAGTGCGCTGTAATTCCAGATAATAAGCATCCGGAAAAAGCCGCTTCCACTCCTCCAGGAGCGCCCGCGCCTGTGCATAATCCCCAGCCAAAAGCGCCTTACCCACATCCCCCCTCGCCGCGCCCGACAACGCGATCAATCCCTCCGTCTGCCCCGCCAGCCACGAGCGCTTCACCGCCACCGTACCGCGATGCTGCCCCTCTTGATACGCGCGCGAAATCAACCGGATCAAATTGCGATACCCCACCTGATCCCGCACCAAAAGCGGCAACACATGCACCTGCTCAGGGTTGCCGTCCTCGCTCACGTACAGATCACAACCGCACAAAGGCTTGATCCCCTTAGCCCGCGCCGCCGTATAAAACTTGATCAAGGCATAAAAGTTCACCTGATCCGTAAGCGCCACCGCCGGCATCCCCAACCGCGCCACCTTCTCGACCAGCGGCTTGATACGAATAACACTGTCCACCACCGAATACTCGGAATGCAGACGCAGGTGAACGAAGGCGGGCGAAGAACTCATAAAAAAATTTCAATCAATGATAACGATGAACAATGAACGACGAACGATGTAGGTTGGCGCTGAGCAAAGCGAAGCCCAACAAGGGATCAAGCGGATTTGCATAGCCGCACCGTCATGGGTCGAGTCGTATAACTTTGCCCGTCATGACAGGCATTGTCCATTTGTCTTTGATCACCAACGCCACCGGCCCAAAACTCCGCCGATGAATCGCGCATGGCCCGAGCTGCCGGAGCGCGACCAGGTGTTCGGCGGTGGGATACCCTTTGTGCTTGGCGAAGCCGTAGCCGGGGTAGCGTTGTTCCAGTTCGACCATTTCGCGGTCGCGCGTGACTTTGGCGAGGATTGAGGCGGCGGCGATGCAGGCGAGGCGGGCGTCGCCGCCGATTACGGCTTCGCTGGCGTAGGGCCATTTGGGGAGGCGGTTGCCATCGACGTAGACGAAATCGGGTTGCGGGTGCAGCGCCTCTACCGCGCGGTGCATGGCGAGCAGGCTGGCGTGGAGGATGTTCAGGCGGTCGATTTCTTCTACGCTGGCGCGGGCGATGCCGTAGCAGAGGGCTTTGTTTTGGATTTCTTCGAATAATTTTTCGCGCTTGGCGGCGCTCAATTGCTTGGAATCGTTGAGCCCTTCGATGTGTTGGGCTGGATCGAGGATTACCGCTGCCGCCAGCACGTCGCCAGCGAGTGGGCCGCGCCCTGCTTCGTCGGCGCCGGCGATGCGCTGGCCGGGTTCTGGACCGGGTAGTAGCAAGGCTAGTTGAGAGTTGCTGCGTTTCATTACGGAGTTGTTTTCTCCTCCCTTCCTAATCAAGCAATCCCATCCCAAGCTCGGCTACCGCCTCACGCAGCAAGGGATCAGCGCAGCCTTGTACACGGCATTCACTGAATTCACGGCGCAACGGGTAATGGCGGCGCAGCGCATCGAAATCAGCGGCGGGGTCGGCGCTTTGCAGTGTTCGCCGCAGCGCCGCGTCATCAGCGCGCAGGTCGTAGGCTTGCAGAATCAAATCCGCCAGTGTAGCGCCCCGCGGGTAATGCAAGATTACCTTGGCGCCTTCTTCGGGCGCGCTGGCCAGCATGGGATCGAGGCCAAAATAATCACAGAACTGAGCATGAATCATTTGCGTGCCGCGCAATTTACCGCCATGACTGTAACCGGCGATGTGCGGGGTTCCGTAACGTGCGGTTTGTAATAGATCGACATTGATCTGCGGTTCATCTTGCCAGGCATCGAGCACGGAATGAAAACCGGGGCGACGCTGGCAGCGTGCCAAGAGCGCCGCTTCGTCCACTACTTCACCGCGCGCGGCATTGATAAACACGCCTTCCGTTGGCAGCATGGCCAAGGCACGGGCATCGAACATGCGCCGCGTCGGATGCGCGCCTTCCGTGCTCAAGGGTACATGCACACTTAGCACGCGCTGCGTTACTACTTCCTCGAAAGACACGAAATGCGCGGCCAAGGGATGGGTGGCGGGCAATAATGGATCGTAAATTTTTACCTTCATGTTCAGCGCCAGACAGCGCCGCGCCAGCCGCGCGCCGATTTCACCGCAGCCAACGATGCCGATGCCGCCAGCCAGCCAATTCACACCGCGCTCGATTTGCAAGGCGGCCAGCGCACTGAATACATAGTCCTCCACGCCCTCGGCATTACAGCCGCGCGCCCAGCCGAAACCGATGCCGCGCGCGGCGAGATAAGCGGTGTCTATATGGTCGATGCCGCTGGTGGCGCTGGCGACGAAACGGCAAGGTGAGCCTTCGAGCAAGCTGGCATCGACACGGGTAACCGAGCGTACCAAAAGTACCTCAGCTTCTCGCAGCGCCGCGTTGTCGATGCGCCGCCCTGGGATCAGGCTAAGTTCGCCATAAGGCGCGAAATACGCTTGCGCCAGAGCGATGTTTTCGTCAGCCAGGATGCGCATCAGGAGGCTTGTTTGCGGATGCGGTAGCGGAACACTTGCCGGTCGCGGCTTTTGGCCACGAGTTCATGGCCGAGGAAAGCACAGAACTTGGGGATGTCGCGCTCGGTGGAAGGATCGGTGGCGATCACGTCGAGTTCTTCACCCACCGCCATTTCGCGGATTTTTTTGTGCAATAACATCACCGGCTCCGGACAGTAGAGGCCGCTGGCGTCGAGCAGGTGGTGTATTGAGGAACTGTCGTTGGAGGAACTATCGTTCATGATCGTTACTGGCCTTCGTCCGGCAAACTTTCGTCCAATAAATGGCGCGGTACCCGTTCACGCGCTTCGAGCTGGCAGGTGCTGGTGTGAGGATCGTACAGCAAGAGTACCTTGCCCGCCGCCAATTGACGCAAAACTTGCGCCACTTTGTCATCGAGCGTGTACAGCCGCTCGCCGTAATCGGTGCCTTCACGGGTAACGTATTCCTCAACCAGGTTGCGCAGCGTCTCCGGCGCCAGCGCTTCGGGCGGAATGCGCACGCCCTACCCCAGATTCCTGAGCGCGATGCG
>JAITMI010000221.1 GCA_031277435.1 Pseudomonadales bacterium | reverse complement strand
GTTGATGCCGAGGGCGATCATGCGCTCGTAGCAGAGGATGGAGCCGGTTTGCAACATGCCGCAGAGGATGGTTTGTTCGCCCATCAGGGCGGATTTTACTTCGGCGATGAATGACGATTCCAATACGCCGGCGCGATCACCGCCGGTGGCGGCGGCGTAGGCTTTGGCGATTTCGAGGCCGTCGCCGTTGGGGTCGTTTTCACGGTGTACCGCGATCAGCGTCGGCACGCCGAAACCGCGTTTGTATTCTTCGCGCACTTCGGTGCCGGGGCATTTCGGCGCTACCATGATGACGGTGAGGTCCTTGCGGATCTGCATGCCTTCTTCGACGATGTTGAAGCCGTGCGAGTAGGCCAGGCAGGCGCCTTGCTTCATCAGCGGCATGACGTTGTTGATGACGCCGGTGTGCTGTTTGTCGGGCGTCAGGTTGAGTACCAGGTCGGCGCTGGGGATCAGTTCTTCGAAGGTGCCGACTTTGAAGCTGTTTTCGGTGGCGCTTTTCCAGGATTGACGCTTCTGGGCGATGGCCTCGGCGCGCAGGGCGTAGGCGATGTCGAGGCCGCTGTCGCGCATGTTCAAGCCTTGGTTGAGACCTTGCGCGCCGCAGCCGAGGATGACGACTTTCTTGCCTTTGAGTTTGCTGACGCCGTGGGCGAATTCCGAGCGCGCCATGAAGCGGCATTTGCCCAGTTCTTCCAGTTGTAGCCGCAGCGGCAGGGTGTTGAAGTAGTTCATCGCGGGAAACCTCAGTGGTGGGGGAGTTGAGGCTGTGCATGGTAGCGACCGCGCCGTGTTGCGTAAAATGAAAAATTTGCAAGATAATGTTGCAATGCTTGCAACGATGGTCCGCCGCGATGAAGTTCAACGAACTGCAAATTTTTCTGCATCTGTGCAAGACGCTGAATTTCGCGCGTACCAGCGCGGCGTGTCATGTGTCGCCGTCGAGCCTGTCGCGCATGATTCAGCGGCTTGAAGCTGAGCTGGGCTTGCCGCTCTTCGAGCGTGACAATCGCAGCGTCAGGCTTACCGCGGCGGGCCTGGCTTGTAAACGCTTCGCGGAGGAAACCCGCGATAACTGGCTGGAACTGCACCGCGAATTGCAAGCGCAGGATCACGAGTTGCAGGGCGAGATCAGCCTGTTCTGTTCGGTGACGGCCAGCTATTCCTTCTTATATGAACTGCTCAGCCGCTTCCGCGACAGCCACCCGCGCATCGAGCCGAAGATTCATACCGGCGATAGCGCGCAGACGCTGGATCGCATCCAGCAGGATCAGGAGGACATCGGCATCGCGGCGATTCCGCCGCAAATTCCCGCTACGCTGGCGGTGCGGACTTTGGCGGATACGCCGCTGGTCTTTATCGCGCCGGTGCAAGGCTATTATTTTGATAAGAAGCTGATACGCGATGGGGACATCGCCTGGCAACAAGTGCCTATGATACTGTCCGAAAAGGGCTTGGCGCGGCAGAGCGCGCAGGCGTGGTTCCGGCGCATGAAAATCAAGCCCAACATTTACGCGCAGGTGGCCGGCAATGAAGCGATCGTGAGCATGGTCAGCCTGGGTTTCGGTATCGGCCTGGTGCCGCAACTGGTGGTGGATAATAGCCCTTTGCGGCATTCGATACGTATACTGGCGGTGGATCACGACATGCCGCCGTTCGCGGTGGGCTTGTGCGTGCTCAAGCGCAAGCTGGCCAATCCGCTGATCAAGGCGTTTTGGGATTTGGCGGCGCTGTAGCCGTGGCTGAGTTGAATCAGCCATATAAGTTGAATCAGTTATATAAAATAGTCATCAAGAGTCGAATTACATGAGTTCCAATGAGGTGCAGGATCCCCCTTTGCCGCCAGAATCTCCGGGCTTGCCCACGGACATCGAGCCGCTGATCAGCGAGCATGAGGAAGTCATCTCGGTGGACGGCAAGAAGATCCGCCGGCGCGGTGTCTACCTGCTGCCGAACATGCTGACGACCGGCGCCATGTTCGCCGGTTTTTACGCGGTGATCGCCGGCATGGGCGGGGATTTTCGCCATGCCTGCCTGGCGATCATCGTGGCCATGATTCTCGATGGCTTGGATGGGCGCGTGGCGCGGCTGACCAAGACGCAAAGCGCCTTTGGCGCGGAATATGACAGTCTTTCCGACATGCTGGCCTTTGGCGTGGCGCCGGCCTTGATCTGTTTCAGTTGGGCCTTGTCGGAATTGGGGAACCTGGGCTGGACGGCGGCATTTATCTATGTGGCCTGCGCCGCGCTACGGCTGGCGCGCTTCAATGTGCAGCAGGGCAGCGCCGATAAGCGCTTCTTCACGGGTTTGCCCAGCCCCTCGGCCGCCGGTTTGGTGGTGTTCATGGTCTGGGCCATGTTCGAATACGAGATCGAGGTGACGCGCACGGTGGCGGGTATCGCGGCGGCGGTGACGGTGCTGGGGGGGCTCTTGATGGTGCTGAGCGTGCGCTATTACAGCTTCAAGGAGTTGGGCTTCAAACATCGCGTGCCGTTTTTCGTTATTCTGGTGCTGATCTTCGTCTTTGTGATCATCGCTTGGGATCCGCCATCGGTAATGTTCAGCATGGCGGTTTTGTATGCCTTGTCCGGCCCGGTGTTCGCGCTGTACCAGCGGCGTAAACGGCGTAAAAAAAACCGGGAAGCGGAAGCAAAACCGGTGGATACCAGTCACAATCCACCCGTGCAATGAGGTAACTTGCAAGATAAGGCGCGTCGCGGGTCTCTTTCTATAATCGAATACATATGCTTAAGGAGATAAACCATGTTGATAAAAATTAAACAGCCGCATGACATTCCCTCCTCGGAGATCACTCCCGAATCCGTCTACCGCGCCCGGCGCGGCTTTTTGCAAGGCATGGGCGTGGCGGGCGCCGGTTTGCTGGCGGGCCCGGCGCTGGGGCAGGAAGCCTCGCGCGTGAGTGCGCAAGATAATCCGGCACAGGCGCTCAATCTCGCCAGCAAACCCGATTGGCTGACGGCGCAAATGGCCGCGCGCAAGCCGGCGCCGGAGGAGGGCTTGTTCACCGTCAGCGACACGCTCACGCCGTTCGAGGATGTCACCACCTACAACAACTTCTATGAGTTCGGCACGGACAAGGCCGATCCTTCACGCAATGCGCGCGATTTCAAGATTGATCCCTGGACGGTGGAAGTGACGGGGGAAGTAGCCAAGAAAGGCACTTACACGCTGGAGGACATTCTCAAGCCGCATACGCTGGAGGAACGCATTTACCGGCTGCGCTGCGTTGAGGCTTGGTCGATGGTGATTCCCTGGGTCGGCTTCCCCCTGGCGGATTTGATTCAGCGTTTTGAGCCGACCTCGGATGCGCGATACGTGGAATTCATTACCTTGGTCGATAGGGATCAAATGCCAGGGCAGCGCTCGCGTTTCGGCACCATCGACTGGCCTTACCGCGAAGGTTTGCGCATGGATGAAGCCATGCACCCGCTTACCCTGATGGCGGTGGGCGTCTATGGCGACGTGCTGCCAGCACAAAATGGCGCGCCGCTGCGCCTGGTGGTGCCGTGGAAATACGGCTTCAAGAGCATCAAGTCGATCGTGCGGATCAATTTCCGCAGCACCATGCCCAATAACACCTGGCGCGATTTGCAGCCCAATGAATACGGTTTTTACGCCAACGTGAATCCGGCGGTGAGCCATCCGCGCTGGAGCCAGGCATCGGAACGCCGTCTGCCTTCGAGCCTGTTCATGCCGCAGCGTATCGATACGCTGCCGTTCAACGGTTATGCCGAGGCGGTGGCGGATCTGTATGCGGACATGGATCTGCGCAGATTTTACTGATTGGTCATTAAGTAAAAGTCCATGATGCCCTGGCGCTCCTGGTTGAAGCTCGGCGTTTTTCTGCTGAGCTTTTATCCCGCCGGGGCGATTTTCTACGCGGTGTACCGCGCCTATGTGGGCTTGCCGGTCGATCTCGGGCCGGACCCGCCGCAAACTCTGGCGCTGGAAACTGGGCAGTGGGCCATTCGCTTTCTGGTCTTGAGCTTGTGGATCACGCCGCTGCGCTATCTGTTCAACGCGCCTTATCTGTGGCGTTACCGGCGCATGATCGGCTTATATGCCTTGTTCTACACGGCGCTGCATTTCCTGGTATTCCTGTTCTTCATCTTGCAGTTGAGCTTCGCGGACCTGGGGCGTGAGATCGTCGAGCGGCCTTATATTACGCTGGGCTTCGCGGCGCTGGTGTTATTGATCCCGCTGGGGCTGACCTCCTTTGACGCCGCGCAGCGCAAACTGGGCCGGAACTGGAAGCGGCTGCACCGGCTGGTGTATGTCATCGGCATTCTGGCGGTGCTGCATGTGGTGTGGATCGTAAGATCGAGTTATGGGGATGCCGTTCTATACGGTTCTCTGGTAACATTCGCCCTCCTTTACCGCGTGCTGCGCAGCCGGGTAGGGGCGCTACGCAAGTTTCACCTGCTTTTGCTGTTTGAAGGAAAGAGAAAGAAATAATTAAAACTTTCTCTTGCAAGGGTGATCGAGCTGTATATAATGCGCGCTCTTTCGAGGCGAGGGCCACGAAAGTAGTCTGAAGGGAGAGCTGAAGCGATGCTTTAGCGGGCCATTCAGGCGGTTCTTTAACAGGACGATCAAGTAATAGAAGTGGGCGTTTGCCGATGGGAAGGTGTCATTAAAGATACCGATTCAACGGTAAACAACACTGTTAATTCATTCGGCGCCT
>JAITMI010000216.1 GCA_031277435.1 Pseudomonadales bacterium | reverse complement strand
CTTCGGCGATTTCGCCGCTCAGATTGGCGCGGGTGTTGTTGGTGCCGATCATCAGCATGATGGCTTTGGGTTGGAAGCCTTCGCCTTCGCCGTTGTCCAAACGGTCTAGAACGCCTTGGGTGGTGTCGCCGGCGATGCCGAAGTTGGCCACTTTGAGGTCGCCGAAGTATTCATCGAATACCGCTTTGCCGTCGCGCGGCGGCATGTCGTTGCGCCACCAGTCGGTGATGGAATCGCCCATGAACAATACGTCGATATCGCCAGCTTGCGCCACTTGCTTGTTGGCCTCGTGCTTGGCTTGGAAGCCGGGCGCGAGGTTGGGGATCAGCGCGCTGTTGACGGGGTGGGGATCGATTTCGATCAGCCAGGGGTAGGCATCGACCAGGGTTTTGTCGGTACCGTTCAAATTGCTTTTGAAATCCGCGACCAGGGTTTGTACGCGGCTGAGTTCTTGCGCGCTGGGGCGGGGCATCACGACTGCTTCGGGTACGGGAGCGGGCTGATTGCGCGGCGCTTGGGCCAGGCTGGGCTGGCAGAGCAGGGCGCTGAGAAGCAATAGTGGCAGCTTGGACAGGTGCGGCAGAGCGGGCATGGCGGTTTCCTCGTGTAGTAACAGTAATTCTCTCAGGGCACGATCAGGCTTTCGCGGCCTTCGCCGACCATCGCCGCTGGGGAGATATTGTTTTCCTGGCAGACGTATTCGAATACTTCCATGCCGCCGTTCCAGCGCAGCGCGAAGCCGCTGGTCCAGGGCGCGGTGTACGCGCCGGGGTCGTCGATTGTAACCGTATAGTCCATATCGTCGAGGCTGGAGCGGGTGAAACGCTCGGTCAAATGCAGTTGATCGGTGGTGGGCAGGCCGTCGCGGTTGGTCCAGGTGCGTTCGCTGAAGCCGACGGTATCGACGACCAAGGTGTCGCCTTCCCAATGGCCGATGGAGTGGCCTAGGTAAGTGGGGCGCAGTATTTCCGCCGGATGCTCGCGGCCATCCATGTAGATGGTGCGGTAGCTCATGGCGTTGGAGACGGTGAGGATGTAGATACGCTCGATTTCCGGCATCTGCACGATTTCAAAACCGTAGGGCGACATGATCTGGCGCGGGCCGCCGGAGGGTTTGCAGCGGGTATAGGGTTCGCTGGCGATGAAGGTGTCCTGGCGGTGATTGATGAGCGCCAGGGTCCACGGCTGTAGCGGCGCGTCGGCGATGTTGACGCGGGCGTTGTTGGCCATGCGGGCGGCTTCGTAGTTGTTGGGGTCGTTGACGAGCCTGCCGTTGCTGGCGGTCCAGAAACCCGTCACGCCCGGCGGCGTGCCGAGGTTCACCGTGCCGTCTTCGAGGCGCGGCGGGCCAGAGGCGGCTTCGCTCAAGGTTTGGCTCGGTGCTTGTGGTGGAGTGGCGGCGCTTTCCTCGGGCGGTGAACAGGCGCTTAGCGTGGCCGCCAGTATGAGAATTGTCGCGCCGTGGATGGCTGAGTTATTCATCGTTGCGTCTCTCCTGGCGGCTCAGGGCCGGTTGTCTTGGCAGTAATAGTCGGGCATTTCCTGGTTCGCTACCCAGCGCAGGGTTGAGGTGCTGGTCCAGGGGCGGGTATAGGCGCCGGGGTCGTCGATGGTGACTGAATATTCCAATGTGTCGTAGTCCTTGCGCGTGAAGCGCTCGATCAGGTGCAGTTGGCGCGTGTGCGGCAGGCCGCCGTTGGAAAACCAGAAGCTCTCGTTGAAGCCGACGCTGTCCACCACGAAGCTGTCGCCTTCCCAGCGGCCTACGCCGTGGCCGAAGAACAGCGGGTTGTTGTCGTTGCCCGTCACTTGCCCGGTTTGCGCGCGGCCATCGGTGGGGATCAGGCGCCAGTTGGAATTGCCGCCGGCCAAGAGCAGCGTCACCCGCTCGTTGCGCTGCTGTTCGAGGAATTGCACGCCATAGGGCACCTGGAAAATGCGCGGCCCGCCGGGCGGGATGCAGTAGAGAAAGAGCGGGTCTTCGCGCAGAAAGTTTTGCTGCCGGTACAGGTAGAGATCGCGCGCCCAATCCTGCAAGGGCGCTACCTTGGCGGCGTCGTCGAGGTTGGCCAGGAGGCCATGTTCATCCATCGCCACGCTGACGCCATCTTCCACCAGCGCGCGCAGACTCGGCGCCGACCAGTAGCCGCTTTGCCCCGGTTCTGGCCCCAGGCGCGGATGGCCGTCGGGCCAGCGCGGCGCCGGCGCGTTGCGGGGTTCGCCAAGCTGCGAGGCGAGGATGTCGGGAGGAAGCGTGAACACCTCGCTACCGCCGGCCTTGCGGATGCTATCGGCCCAGATTTGCTCGCTGCCGTTGCGCGCCAGCGGGCCTTCCACGCTGATGCTGTCGCCCGCGACTAGTGTGTCAGGCCGCCAGCCGGCCCATTCCAATTCAACCGGGCTCGGCAATTCGATGGCCCAATTGGGCGTGCCGGGGAGGTCGGTACGATTGACGAACACATGGACGTGCGGATTGGCCCAATCCACCTCGGTGACGAGGCCGTTGAAGCTCGCTTGTTGCGCGGCATCGAATTTCGCCTGCACCGGGTGATGCGCAAGCGCCGGATGGGCGGCCAAGAGGATGGCGCTGGCGAGGCAGCAGGCTAGAGTTTTGTGCATGGCGGCTCCTGTAGGGTTTTTGTAGTAGTAATTGTGCTTGGCAAAGGCCGGACACTCATCCTCAGACATCCTCAAAACGAGGCCTCGAACCCGATCGAATAACGGCGGCCTATTTCGTCGCCCACCGTGGTGGT
>JAITMI010000183.1 GCA_031277435.1 Pseudomonadales bacterium | reverse complement strand
CATGACCTTCGCCAGTATCTTCATTGCCCAGGCTTACAACATTCCTGTTCCTATCGGCACGCAAGTCTTGATGCTGCTGACGCTGATGATCAGCTCTAAAGGCATAGCGGGGGTCCCAAGAGCAAGTTTGGTAGTGATTGCCGCCACGCTGACGCAATTCGGCTTGCCGGTGGAAGGCATCGCGCTCTTGCTCGGCATCGATACGTTTTTGGATATGGGACGTTCGGCTACTAACGTAGTGGGCAATGCGGTCGCCACCGCCGTCATCGCCCGTAGCGAAGGCATGTTGCAGCCGCCGGTCGATCCCGAAGAACCAATGCCCAAGGCGCCTAGCAATAGTTCTTCCGAAGGCCGGAGCGGTTTGAATATCGATCCCGAGCAGTACGAGGACAAAGAGGAGGACAAGGGCAAGAATGAGGATGAGGACGAGGACAACGATAACGGCAATGACAAGGACAAGGGCAATGACAAGGACTGAGGTTCTGTAGTGGCGCGTGGCGGCTTCCGCTACAATGCGCCGCCGCCAGCGCGGGCTCACGCACGCGCTGGCATCCTTGTACTCCTACTGCTGCTACGGACAGTTCCTCCATGAGCGTGTTCACTCAATCCGAAAAATTGCGCCAGGTTTGTTACGAAATCCGCGGGCCCGCCTTGCAACAGGCGAAACTTCTGGAAGAAGACGGCTACAAAATTCTCAAGCTCAACATCGGCAATCCGGGCGTGTTCGACTTTGAGGCGCCGGAAGAAATTCTGCACGACGTGATTCTCAAACTGCCCGAATCGCAGGCGTATTCCGATTCCAAGGGCTTGTTCAACGCGCGCAAGGCGGTGATGCACGAAACGCAGCGGCTCGGCATCAAGGGCGTTGGCATTGAGGATATTTATCTTGGCAATGGCGTCAGCGAATTGATCGTGATGGCGATGCAGGCGCTGTGCAATAACGGCGACGAAATCCTGGTGCCGGCGCCCGACTATCCGCTATGGACCGCGGCGGTAACGCTCAGCGGCGGCAAGGCGGTGCATTACACCTGCGATGAAGGCGCCGACTGGTTCCCCGACCTCGACGACCTGCGGGCGAAGATCAGCCCGCGCACCAAGGCCATCGTCATCATCAACCCCAACAATCCCACCGGCGCGGTCTACAGCGAAGCATTGTTGCGCGAGATCGTGGAGCTGGCGCGGCAACATCAATTGATGCTGTTCGCTGATGAAATCTACGACAAAATTCTCTACGACGGCGCCGTGCACACCCCGCTGGCGCGATTGGCGGAGGACGTGTTTTGCGTGAGCTTCAACGGCCTGTCGAAAAACTACCGCCTGGCCGGCTTCCGCGCCGGCTGGCTGGTACTGAGCGGCGCCAAGTCGCTGGCGAGCGACTACATCGACGGGCTCAACATTCTCTCCAACATGCGCCTGTGCGCCAACGTGCCGGCGCAGCAGGCGATTCAGACCGCGCTCGGCGGTTATCAAAGCATCAACGAACTGATCGTTCCAGGCGGGCGTTTGCGCGATCAGCGCGACATCGCCTGGGAAATGCTGCACGACATTCCCGGCGTAAGCTGCGTCAAACCCAAGGGCGCGCTGTATCTGTTCCCGCGTCTTGACCCCAAGCTCTACCCTTTTACTAGCGACGATCAATTCGTGCTGGATTTTCTCTTGAAGGAAAAAGTATTGCTGGTCAAAGGCAGCGGCTTCAACATCAAGGACGTCAACCATTTCCGCATCGTATTTTTGCCCCGTACTGATGTGCTGGCGGACGCGATGACGCGGCTCAAGAATTTTTTGGCGACGTATAAGCAGTAATTTCCTCTACACGGTTTACTCCCTTTTCATCGTTTGCATCGGCGAATCCGGCCGCTAAACCGCTTCACTCGTGAACCGGCTGCCTTGCTCCGCTCAGCGCCAACACCGCCTCGGCGGCGCGGGTGTTGGCGCCGAGGCGCAGGCTTTGGTGAATGTCGCGGTAGCGCTCTTGCAGGCGTGCGTGGGCTGCTTGGTCTTTGAGCAGGTGCAATAGGCGCGGCGCTAGTATCTCGGGCTTTACTTGGTTCTGTACCAGTTCTTCCACCAAGGTGTCCTGCGCCAAGAGGTTTGGCAGCGAAAAATACGGGACTTTCAAGAGGCGTGAGATCAGGGCATAAGACAAAGGCGCCATGCGGTAGCAGACCAGCATGGGGGTTTTGCATAGCAAGGCTTCGAGCGTTGCGGTGCCGGAGGCGAGTAGCGCGGCGTCGGCGGCTTGCAGCAGTAAGCGTGACTGGCCTTGCAATAAGGTAATGCCGCTGTCTTTAGGTAGGAGCGCGCGTAATTGTGCCGCGCGTTCCATATTCGCGGCGGGTAGCGCGGCTTGCAGGGTGGGCAGGGTTTCGCGCAGATTCTGAATGGTGGCGATGAAGCTCGGGGCCAGCCGCGCGACTTCGCCGCCGCGGCTGCCGGGTAAAAGCGCCAAGAGCGGCGCGTCGCTTCTGAAGCCCAACGCCTGGCGCGCGGCGGCGCGATCTGGATCGAGCGGTAAGAGATCGGCCAGAGGGTGGCCGACGCAGCGCGCTGGTACTTGATGTTGCTCGTAAAAGGCGGCTTCAAAAGGAAACAAAGTCAGCACCAGATCGGTGGCGCGGGCGATTTTGTGGATGCGGCGCTGGCGCCAGGCCCATACTGAGGGGCTGACGTAGTGCACGGTGCGGATATGCGCCTGTTTGAGTTGCTGTTCGAGGCTGAGATTGAAATCGGGCGAATCAATGCCGATGAATACGTCCACTTGTTCGCGCAACATCAAGGCGCGCAGCTCGCGGCGGATGCGCAAAAGTTCGGGCAGGCGCTTGAGTGGTTCCACCAACCCCATGACGGAAAGGCGGTCCATCGGATACCGCGAGGCCAAGCCTTGCGCTTGCATCAAGGGGCCGCCGATGCCGTAAAAATCCAGCGTGGGATGACGCTCACGCAGCGCCTGCATCAGACCGGCTCCCAGGATGTCGCCGGAGCTTTCGCCGGCCAGGATGCCGATCTTCAAGGCCCGCATCAGCGCAGGATGCCTCGGGTTGAGGCAGCGATGGAATCGAGCAAAAGTTGCAGTTCGGGGCACTCGGGCAAGAGCGCGCTGATTTCAGCCACCGCTTCCTGCAAATTCAAGCCCGAACGGTACAGAAGTTTGTAGGCTTTGCGCAGCGTTTGAATGCTTTGCGCGCTGAAGCCGCGGCGTTCCAGTCCGACGATGTTGATGCCTTTTGGCGCGGGCGGCGTGCCTTTGACCATCACGTAAGCCGGCACGTCCATGTTCACATGCGCCTGGGCGCCGATGAAGCTGTGCGCGCCGATGCGCAAAAACTGATAAACGCCGGCGAAACCGCCGAGGATCGCCCAGTCGTCCACCGTGACGTGGCCGCTGACGGCGGCGTTGTTGGAGAAGATGATGTGGTTGCCGATCATGCAGTCGTGGGCGACGTGCGAATACGGCAAGAACAGATTGTGCGAGCCGATGCGGGTGATGCCGCCGCCGACTTCGGTGCCGCGATG
>JAITMI010000130.1 GCA_031277435.1 Pseudomonadales bacterium | reverse complement strand
GGAAAAAACACTGCGGCCCGCGGCGCGAGGTTTGCGGCGGGCGGCGGAACGGGTAGGGCTGGTGGCGCGGCGTCGAGTCATGGGCGCGCATTATCGCACCTCTTGCGCATTTTTTCTTAAATTGAAACGGCGTGAGGTTCTCATTGCAAAGCGCCAGCGGACGCGCTCAAATTCCACCGGTATGAAGCGTCCACGTGAAACGGCGCGATTGATCTACCTAAAACGATTTATCCAAAACGGTTTATTCAAAACAACAGCGAATCAGCAGAATGAGGGGAACAACCAGATGTCACAATTCAACAGGCGGGAATTCATGACCTTGTCGGCAACAGCGGGCGCTTTGGCCGCCACCATGGGCGCGATGGCGCCAGCGCGCGCGGCGGATAGTTCGGGTTTGATCGCGTGCATGCACGGCATCACCTCCAGCGAATTCGATTTTCGTACCGCGATGGAAGGCTGGGCGCGCGCCGGCATCAAGGCGGTGGAACCCGACCTGCCCAAAGCGCGGCAGTGGGAAGAAGCCAACGGCAAGGGCTCGGCGCGCAAGGTGCTCGACGATCTGGGCTTGACCGCTTATTCCTCCACCAACCAGCTTTCCCTGGAAGAAACCAGCGAGCAGCGTACTCGCGCCATCGAAGACTTGAAGTGGAAAGTGGAAATGGCCGAATCGCTGGGCGCCGACCGCATGGTGATTCCTTCCGCCGCCAACCAGCAGCACAGCTTGGCCGACTACGATCAAGTCTACGAAAACCTGCGCGAAGCCGCCGAAATCGCCAAACCGCACAACGTGGCGCTGATGGTGGAATTCACCCGCGCCTCGCGCCTGATCGGCAACGTGCGCACCTCGCTCAACGTGGTGCGCGCGGTGAATCATCCGAATCTCAAGTTCATGATTGATCTCTACCATTTCTGGGCCGGTACCTCGAAATTCGAGGATCTGGACCTCATCAATCCGGGCGAAATTCACCACGTCCATTTTCAGGACACGCCCGCCATGCCGCCCTTCGAAGTGGCGGAGCAGAAAGACCGCGCCTACCCCGGCGAAGGCATCGCGCCCTTGCAGCGCATCCTCGACAAATTGGTGGAAAAGGGCTACAACCGCGCGCTGTCAATGGAACTGTTCGACATGGAAGTACGCCGCACCGATCCATTCGAGGTGGCTTCCAAGGCGCTGGCGACGATCACGCCTTATATAGAAGCCGTGCGCCGGGCCTGAACACGGCGCCAGACATCATTCAACGAAGGGGTAACTTCAGTATGTTCAAAGTAATCAAACAATCCTTGCTGGCGGCGGGCGTCGCTGGCGCGCTGTACGGCGGCCAGGCGGCGCTCGCGCATCATTCCTTTGAAGCGGAATTCGATGCCAACACGCATGGCGAATTCAGCGGCGTAGTCACCGAAGTGCGTTTCAGCAACCCGCACGTGCGCTACCGCATCGACGTCACCCAGCCCGACGGCACGGTTGAAAACTGGGAATTGCAGTTTGGCAGCGTCACCTCGCTGCGCCAGCAGAATTGGGACAAGGACACCATCCAGATCGGCGACACGCTCAACGTGGAAGGCCAGCTTGGCCGCAATGGCGCCAAAAAACTCTACATCCAGGGCGGCACGCTCGGCGACGGCACCGCCTTCGGCAGCGTGGCCAGAGCGCAAAGCGACGCGCCCGCGCCGCAGAACAATCGCAACGTGGTCAACGCCGACCCCAACAAGAATTACGGCTACGGCCAGCAGAACCCGGCCTTCCCCTTCGACATCACCGGCCCCTGGCGCAAATCCTACAAATTCCGCGTCACCGTGGACGATCTCGAACCCAAGCCCACGCCCTACACCGCCGAGGGCCAGAGCCAGCGTGACGCCAACGACAAATACGACGACCCCGCGCTGCGCTGCATCGCGCTGGGCCTGCCGCGCATCTTCGGCAACCCCTACAACATGGACATCTACGACGCCGGCGACCACTACCTGTTCCTCTACGTGGAACACAACTCGCCGCGCCGCATCTGGATGGATGGCCGCACGCCGCCAGCCGATACGGCTCCCAGTTCCAACGGCTATTCAGTAGGGCGCTGGGAAGACGCCAACACCCTGGTGATCGAAACCACGCACCTCTTGCCCGGCTGGCTCGACGGCTCCGGCCTGCCCATGTCCGGCGACGGCACCCGCACCGAGGAACGCTACGTATTCAGCGCCGACCACCTCTCCGCCGACGCCACCATGACCATCTTCGACCCGCTGTACAGCGAACCTTTGCTGCGCGTGCGCGGCATGGCGCGCGAGGACAACCTCAACGTAGGCGAACAGGATTCCTGCGATCCCGCGGGTTATTACTCGGATTTGCTGGAGGCGGGCTTGTTGGAGGAATATCTCAAGCCACAGTGATGGAAGGAGATAACACGGCCCGCCGGATAGAGTATCCGGCGGGCCGTGCGTATCAATGCTTAGGAGAAGAAGTCAAAATCTTCGGCGAACTGTACGCCTACCAAGTCCACGCCGCTATCTTCACCGGAAGAATTGTTGGCTAGCATAGTCGCGATTCCTTGTGGCCCGTTTGTGCTTATGCCAGCAATACCAGGGATGCCGGGGATACCAGGAATGCCGGGGATACCGGGGATACCGGGGATACCAGGAATGCTAGGAGTACTAGAGGGGTCAGACAGGTTATTGATTTGTGTTAAACCCCACGAAGTGCCATTGCCGAAATCCAGAAACTCCACGCCGTTGTTGCTTCCCGCCAAATATTGATCTTGCACCGTCAAGGTTTCCCCCGAAGATTTGATTTGAATGACCAAATCATTACCTGAGCGCGTGATCGTAAGATCATTGGTGTTCAAACCCGCCAGTTGTATGCGATCCGCATCCGCCGCCAAGCCCTGCTCTAGCACCCGGTCGTTGCCATAGCCACGCGCGAAGGCATAGGTGTCGGAGCCGCCAGCGCCCGTCAGCGTGTCGTTGCCAGCGCCACCGTTCAGCGTGTCGTTACCGGTGCCGCCGTTCAGGGCATTGGCGATGGCGTTGCCGATGATGACATCATTGCCCGATCCGCCAATGGCATTTTCGATGAAGGAACGGGCATCGCCATCAAA
>JAITMI010000106.1 GCA_031277435.1 Pseudomonadales bacterium | reverse complement strand
AACCGGAGCCGCCCCATGAGCACCGAATCCACCTCGCTGCCGCGCCGTTTTTTTGCACTGCTATTGACTCTCTATCGCGGCTTCCGCTCAGTGGTATTGAACTTTTTGTTCATATTGCTTGTCATGCTGGTATTGAGCGGAATTGGCGGCGATTCCGCGCCGGTGATTCCGCCCAGCGCGGTCTTGGTGCTCGAACTCAACGGCGCACTGGTGGAACAGCGCAGCCTGCCCAGCAGTCCGCAGCAACTGCTCACCCAGGGCATTCCTAACCAAGTGGTTTTGAGCGAACTCTTGCGCGTCATCCAGAGCGCCGCCAATGATTCACGCATCGAGGCGCTGGTGCTGCGGCCAGAAAATCTCAGCGGCGCCGCCTTCAGCCATTTGCAGGAGGTGGCCCGCGCGCTGCAAGCCTTCAAGGCCAGCGGCAAGACGATTTACGCCGTGGCCGGCAACTATTCACAGGGGCAGTACTATTTGGCCAGCGCCGCCAACACCATCATGCTCAACCCCTTCGGCGGCGTGAGCCTGGAAGGTTTCGGCACCTGGCAATTGTATTTTCAAGCTGCGCTGGAAAAACTCGGCATCCAGGCGCATGTGTTCCGCGTTGGCACCTACAAGGCGGCGGTGGAACCGTATGAACGCAACGATATGTCGGCGGAAGCCAAAAGTAATTTCAACGCATTATTCGGCGATTTATGGGAACAATATTTGCGCGACGTGGAAACCGCGCGCGACTTGCCGCGCAATGCCATCCCGGCGCTGCTCGATACTTACGACGAAGCGTTGGCGCGTTATCAAGGCGATGACGCCGCGCTGGCGCTGGGTGAACATTGGGTGGACCGCCTGCAAAGCCGGGCCGAGAGCGACGCCTACATCAACGCCGAACTTGGCGAAGGCGAACCGTTGCCGCGCGTCAGCTACCAGAATTACCTGCGCAGCCTGGGGCCGGTACTGCCCATCCCCGGCGGCGGGCGTATTGGTTTGATCGTGGCCAGCGGCGAAATCGTCGATGGCCGCGGCCTGCCCGGCGTCATCGGCGGCGACTCGCTGGCGGCCTTGATCCGTCAGGCGCGCGAAGATGAAAACCTGGCCGCGCTGGTACTGCGCATCGACAGCCCCGGCGGCAGCGCCTTCGCTTCCGAAGTGATTCGCGGCGAACTTGAAGCCTTCACGCAAACCAAGCGGCCTCTGGTAGTCTCGATGGGCGCCGTGGCGGCCTCGGGCGGCTATTGGATCGCCACGCCCGCCGATGAGATTTGGGCCACTAGTTCCACAATCACCGGATCGATCGGTATTTATGGCGTATTGCCCACCTTTGATCAAGGCTTCGCCAAACTTGGCCTCACCGTCGATGGCGTCGGCACCACCGCCTTATCCGGCGCCACCACGCCGGGCCGCGCGTTGTCGCCTTTGGCGGAACGCAGTATTCAATTGAGCATCGAACACGGCTATCAGCGCTTCATCACGCTGGTATCCGAAGCGCGCACCATGAACCTCGAAGCGGTGGATCAAGTGGCGCAAGGCCAAGTGTGGTCCGGCCAACGCGCGCGTGAATTAGGATTGGTGGATGAAATCGGCGATCTGGACCAAGCGGTCGCCAGCGCCGCGCAACGCGCCGGCCTGAGCACTTACACGGTGACGCCGCTACAAGCGCCCGCGAGCGCCTTCGCCAATCTGCTAGCGCAATTGGACCCCGCCACGTCCTCCTCACTAGTGAGCAAGCTGCCCTGGCTCAGCGGCTGGTTCGAAGCCGCGCCCACGCAAAACACGCCCGGCTCCCTGCCGCAACTTTTGAATCAACTATGGACGCTACCCGCCTATCTCAACGACCCCAAGGCGCAATATCTGCACTGCGAGGTTTGCGCGGCGGCGCGCTGGTGAAGCTCACCAGCCGAGCTGTTCCTTGATGAAGGGAATGGTGAGGCGCCGCTGTTGCGCCAGCGAGGAATGATCGAGCTGATCGAGCAAGGCCAAGAGCGCCGGCCAGTCGCGTTGATGACGGCTCAAGAGATAATCCGCCACTTCATCCTTCAGCTCCATGCCGCGCCGCCGCGCCACTTGTTGCAGCAAGGCGGCGCGGGTGGCCGGGTCTGCTGGCCGCAATTCGAAGGTCAGCGCCAATTGCAAGCGCGAACGCAAATCCGGCAACGCGAAAGATAAGGCGGCGGGCGCCAAGGTACTAGCGCAGCACAGCTTGCGCCGTTCGCGCAGCGCGGTGTCGAAAATCTGGAACAAACATTCTTCCCAGGCAAGCTGCCCCACTACCGCGTCGAGATCATCAAGCACTAGTAGTTCATGACCGGCCAGTCCTTGCAAGACTTCGGGGCCATAGCCGCGCAATTGTTCGAGCGGCAAATACAGAGACTGCGCCTGCGCCTGACACAAGGCCTGCAAGAGATGCGTCTTGCCGCTGCCCTGCTGCCCCCAGAGCAGACAGAACGCATCTTGATTGACGGGGAAAGCCTGTAAATACGCCAGCAGGGGCGCGTTGGCGGCGCCGGCGAGAAACGAAGCGAAATCGTAGTTTTCCCGCACACTGAAGGCGAAGGGATATTGAAAACTCACGCTCATCATCGCGCCGCCCGCTCAGGGCGCGCCCTGCCACAGATATTGCACGGCGATTTCCTGCCCCGTGCGCAGCGGCTCTCCCTGCTGCACCAGACGCCGTTCGAAGGCGAGAGTTTCCATCAATTGCCGCAATTGCCCGCCATTGCGCACTTGCAATAGCAGTTTGTCGCCTTCGGCCTGCAAGACCTGCACGCTATTGACCACCGTCAGATCGTTCAAATACTTCAATAGCGCCGCGTAATCGGCCATGCCGCGCACGCCCTGGACTTCAAAAATGGCGAAGGCGCCGCCGCCGTCATCGTTCACCAGGGGCGCCATGCGCACCGCGAAAATTCCCGCCAGTTCCTCCGCCGCCAGGGCGATGGCGGCATCGAGAAACTCGGTTTCACTTTCCTCGAAATTTTCCAGTTCCAAAACGCGCTCGCCAAAGAGATAGGTGGCCTTGGCGTAAGTCTCGCCCGTCAGCGTGCGGAACAGACTTAGCGCCAGGATGCTATCACCCGCGTAACGCTGCGAGGCCGCGCGCAGCGCCTGTGCGTCCATGGTCCAGACTTGTTCCGCGTTCAAACTCAAGCGGTCCTGCAAATCCAATAGCGGCAGCCGCAAGGGCAAGGCGCGGCGCGCGGCTTCTTCTTGCAGATGCTGGTAGACCGCTGGTTCCAAAGCGGCGTCCGCCAACTCCGGCTCCCCCAATTCGTCCCGCCGCACCAGCCATACCAAAGTTTGCGGGCGGTTAGCGGGCCAGAGCGGAATGCCCGCGCTATCCAACAAGCGCTGAATTTCCGGTTGAAAATAGGTGATGTCGAGATAGATCTGCTCCGCGCCATCCACCGTGCGCGTGCGGTAAGTCCAGCCCTCGACCAGAGGCTGCGTGTTCTGAATCTGACGCCGGATGGCGGGATTACGCAGCGTATCGGCGCGGCCACTCAGTTTGAGCAGCACATCCTCCAGGCCGCGGGTAAAGGCTCTGGTACGCTCGGCGGCGTCATCGCGCGAGGCTACCACCACTTCGCCACGGTATAACTCATCGCCTTCGGCGGCAAAAAGCGCAGTGCCCCACAGGCAGGCCAAAGCGCAGAGATAAAAGCGGATCAGACGAGGGAGAGACATCAAAAAACCGGGGTGAAATAAATCCATGAGGCGGCATCATAACTGATAGGCTGCGTCGCCGGTACTGAGAACACTTGTCATGCAGGGTAACTTGGGGCTAAGGTTAGCGCGCCCAAGGGCCACTCAGCCGCCCTTTCAACTATCACTCATGCGCAATCACCTACTTTCTTTTCTCCGCCTCGCGCTCTTGTGCGCGCTGAGCCTGAGCCCTGCGCTTCAGGCCGAGGAGCCGGTGCCGTTCACCGCGCGTTACAAGGCCAGTTATGGCAATTTCCGCGCGGAATCGGTGCGCAGTTTGAGTTTCGATGCCGCCAGTCAGCGCTACATCATGCTGGCGGACACCCGGCTGACGCTGCTTGGCGGCAGCCTGAGCAGCATTCACGAGCGCAGCGAATTTCTGTGGGGAGACGATATCGCAGAGCCGCTGCTTTATAGTTATGAACAAAAAGGGCTGGGCTCGCGTAGCCGCGGCCTGAGCTTCGATCAGGCGCAAGCGCAACTGAGCTGGAACGTGGACGATAAGAGCGGCGCCCTGCCCTTCACCGCGCCAGTATTTGATGATCTCACCAGCTTCATGGAAATCCGCCGGCAGTTGCGGCAGGGGCTCGATACCATTGAGTTTCAGGTAGCTGATCGCGACGCCATCGACACCAACGTGTACCGGGTGCTGGGGCAGGAAATGCTCACCACGCCGCTCGGCGCTTACAACACCGTTCATCTGGAGCGCGTGCGCGATGCGGGCAACGAGCGCACCACTGAATTATGGCTGGCGCCGGATCTCGACTATCTCCTGCTCAAACTACGGCAACAAGAGCCGAACGGCCGCCTCATCCAACTCGACGCCAGCGCCATTGAGCGCGCCGCGCCCGATGCCGCTACCCTTGATCGCTGACGGCTTCGTCAGCTCCCTCCCCGGCGACCCCGATACCCGCAATGTGCCGCGCCAGGTGCGCGGCGCCTGTTATTCCAAAATCACCCCGCACGGTTTTCCCCATGCGCGTTTGCTGTGTTATTCGCGCGAGATGGGCGAAGAACTCGGCCTTAGCCCGGCCACGCTTGGCGAGGAACTATTCATTCAAGTATTCAGCGGCAGCCGTTTGCTCGATGGCATGCGTCCTTACGCTGCCTGTTACGGCGGTCATCAATTTGGCCACTGGGCCGGCCAGCTTGGCGATGGCCGCGCGCTGACGCTTGGCGAAGTGCGCGGCAAATCGCAAGCCAATTGGGAGCTGCAACTGAAAGGCGCCGGTCCCACGCCCTATTCACGCGGCGCCGATGGTTACGCCGTATTGCGTTCCTCGCTGCGTGAATTCATTTGCAGCGAAGCCATGCACGCGCTCAAAGTGCCCACCACGCGCGCCTTGAGCCTCATCGCCACCGGCGAGCCGGTAAACCGCGACATGTTCTATAACGGCCAGTCCAAAGACGAACCGGGCGCGGTAATCTGCCGCGTGGCGCCCTCCTTCCTGCGCTTCGGCAACTTTGAGATTCATGCCGCGCGTAATGAGACGGCCATTCTGAAACAATTGGCCGACTACTGCATCGCCCAGCACTTTCCGCAACTTGACCGCGCCGCGGACGATCTCTACGCGCGCTGGTTCGAGACTATCTGCCGCCAGAGCGCCTGCCTGATCGTCGAGTGGCTGCGCGTTGGTTTCGTGCATGGGGTGATGAATACCGACAACATGTCGATCCTGAGCCTGACCCTCGACTACGGCCCTTACGGCTGGCTGGAACCTTACGATCCAAACTGGACACCCAACACCACCGACGCCGAAGGCCGCCGCTATGCCTTTGGCCGCCAGGCGCAAATCGGCTGGTGGAATCTGCTGCAACTCGGCAATGCGCTATATCCGCTGGTGCGCGCGACCGAGCCTTTGGAAGCTGCCCTGGCGAGCTATGAGCGGACATTCGAGAACGAATGGCTGCGTATGATGCAAGCCAAATTGGGCCTGAAAGATGCACAGGCCGGCGATGCCGCCTTGATCGCGCAATTGCCGCCGCTTCTGCACGGCGCGCAACTGGATTTCACGCTGTTTTTTCGCCACCTCGCCACGGTGGGCGCCACGCCGCTACAGGAATTGCCAACGTGGCTGCACGACATCAGCTACGCGCCCTCGCTTGGCGCCAAGGCACTTGAGCTTTGGCACTGGCTACAGCGCTATCAAGAGCGCCTGCGCCAAGAAAGCACCTCAGCGGCAACACGCGCCGCCGCGATGAACGCTGTCAATCCGCTTTACGTGCCACGCAACTATCTCTTGCAACTCGCCATCGACGCGGCGGAGCAAGGCCAACTCAATAAATTATTGGAATTGCACGAAACATTCAAAAACCCCTACACCGAACAAGCCAACAAAGCCCACCTCGCCGCCAAACGCCCCGAGTGGGCGCGGCATAAAGCGGGTTGCTCGATGTTGTCGTGTAGTTCGTGAGGCGCGCCCGCGCAACCCCGCGCCATTTACATGTTTGCTCCGACTGCGAGATGTGTACTATTTTTTCTCATAGAATTCTATAGCTCGCGCAACAAAACTCATTACCTGCCCCGATCCCACCAATAAACGCCGTGCTCAATTTGAGCTGGACGAAACCCCACCGATTCATAAATGCGAGCTGCGTGGTATTCCGGGTCCGCGCACATCACAAGTTGTTTGAGCTTCATGGTATCGAAGGCGTATTGCGCTGACCTATAAACCAAAGTTCCGCAGACTCCGCGTCTTGTGAAATTAGGATGGGTGCATACGTACTGATAACGACCCATTTCGCCGTCGTGAAAAATGCCGAGGCCCGCCACAAGTTGATCCTCTAAAAATCCGCCAAACCAATGCCCTCGACCAGCTTGATCCATTTTGCGATAACGGGCACTCTGTGAACGATAAAAGCTTTCCCATTCATGCCTGGGCAGAT
>JAITMI010000046.1 GCA_031277435.1 Pseudomonadales bacterium | reverse complement strand
TGTTGGCGCCATTGCAATTGATCAACGAATTCCCCATCACCACTGGCGCTACGCGCACGGTGCTAGAGGCGCGCGGCGCGGTGCAGCGCATCATGAGCGGCAAGGATGACCGGCTACTGGTGATCGTCGGCCCCTGCTCGATCCACGATCCGGCGGCGGCGCTGGACTACGCTTCGCGTTTGCAACCGCTCATTACGGAACTGAGAGAGGATCTGTGCATCATCATGCGCGTGTATTTCGAAAAACCGCGCACCACGGTGGGCTGGAAGGGCTTGATCAACGATCCGGGGCTGGACGATAGTTTTCGCATCAACGACGGCCTCAAGCTGGCGCGTCACCTGCTTTTGCAATTGGCCGATCAAGGTATACCGGCTGGTACGGAATTTCTCGATCTGATCAGCCCGCAATATGTCGCTGATCTCGTCTCCTGGGGCGCCATCGGCGCGCGCACCACCGAATCGCAATGCCACCGCGAACTGGCCTCGGGGCTGTCCTGCCCGGTGGGGTTCAAAAACGGCACCGGCGGCAATTTGCAGATCGCCATCGACGCCGTGGGCTCGGCCACGCGCTCGCATCATTTTCTGTCGGTGACCAAGGAAGGCCGCTCGGCGATTTTTCAAACCGCTGGCAATCCCGATTGCCACGTCATTTTGCGCGGCGGCGGCAAGCACACCAACTACGACCCGGAAAGTATCCGCGACGCCAGCGAAAAATTGCTCGCCGCTGGCCATCACCCACAATTGATCGTCGATTGCAGCCACGCCAATTCCGGCAAGGATCACGAACGCCAGGCGCTGGTGTGCCGCGATCTCGCCGGGCAGATCGCCAAGGGCAACCGCCACATCGCCGGGCTGATGCTCGAAAGCAACCTGGTGGCGGGCGCGCAAAAACAGCTTCCGGGTAAGCCCTTGGCCTACGGCCAAAGCATCACTGACGCCTGCATGGGCTGGGACATCAGCGCCGAGCTACTGCGCGAACTGGCGGACGCGGTGCGCACGCGGCGCCAAGCTGTTACAGTTGCCGCGTAGGCCGCTGTTCCGCCATGCTCCCACTACTCCCATTACTACTCCCATTAAGAGGATGCTCCATGCGCCGCTTGCCCCTGATCTTCCTTGCCCTCACCGGCGCCTTGGCGGTGTCCGGCGTCCAAGCCCTCACCCTGCCCGCCGGCAAATGGGCCTTGGACCTTGAAGTGACTTCGCCAGACACGCCAGCGCCAGTGCAACAGCACAGCGAGGAATGCTACGCCGAAGACCTGACGCTCGACCCCATCTCGATATTGGAACAAGACGGCATGAACCGCTTCTGCGAGATCACCCCCACCACGGACAACGCCAGCGAATTTATCGCCGACATCGCCTGCGACCTAGGCGCCGATACCAGCGGGCAAGGCTCCCTGCGCATGACGCTGAACGGCGACCAGACCACCAGCGACATGCAAATGACCATGAACATGGGCGGGCATATCGTAGAATTCAGCAGCAAATCAACCGGCCGGCGCGTAGGCGCTTGTGAGTGAGAGAGGAAAAATCCTTATGCTACGTTCCCTGCTTTTTATCAGCGCACTGTGCTATTCCGCGCTCACTCTGGCCCAAGGCCGCGTCGAGCAAGTCGTGGTACACGCCGCCACGCTCGAAGGCAACCTGATCGGCGACAGCGCCGACCGTTCGGTCTATATTTACCTGCCGCCCTCTTACGCCAATTCACCTGACAAGCGTTACCCCGTGCTCTATCTCTTGCACGGCTACGGCCTTACCGGCGAACGCTGGATGGGTTTCGCCGATGTGGAAGCCGGCGCCAATGCCGCCATCGCCGCTGGCGCGCAGGAACTGATCGTCGTCAGCCCCGATGCCTATAATTTCTTCGACGGCAGCATGTATTCCAGCTCCATCGCCACCGGCGACTGGGAAGCCTTCATCGCCGAGGAACTGGTCGCCTACCTGGACGCCAACTACCGCACGCTGCCAGCGCGCGAAAGCCGCGGCCTCGCCGGCCACTCGATGGGCGGCTACGGCACCATGCGCGTGGGCATGAAATATCCGGAAGTGTTCAGCGCGCTCTACCCCATGTCGGCCTGCTGCCTGATTGACGGCGCCGAACCCGGCCCCGGCTTCGCCAGCTCCGCCGCCTACACCAGCCGGGAAGAAGTGGCGGCGCTGCGCTTCCCCGGCAAAGTCACGCTGGCGCGCGCCGCCGCCTGGTCGCCCAACGCCGCGAATCCGCCGTTCTACGCCGACCTGCCCGCCGATGGCACCAGCGGCAATCCCGAAATTCAAGCCAAGTGGCACGCCAATTCCATCATCACTCTGCTCGATCAGTACACCTACAATCTGCGCCGCTACAACGCGATCCAGATCGACGTAGGCACCGAGGACAACCTCATCACCAACAATCGCCTCTTGGATGAAAAACTGAGCGCGGCGAGCATCCCGCACAGCTTTGAAACTTACGCAGGCGACCACAACAACCGCGTGGCCCAGCGCTTGCGCGAGAATGTGCTGCCTTTCTTCAGCCAGCATTTGCGCGGGCAGTAATGTTTAGCCTGGCTGAGCGTGGCCACTAAGATAAGCCGCCACGCTCGGCCCCAGCGCGCCCAGGTCGTAGCCGCCTTCCAGTACCGAGAGCAATTTACCCCCGCAGTGCCGCCGCGCCAGCGCGCGCAAGGTCTCGCCCAGCCAGGCATAGGTGCTTTCATTGAGACAGAGGCCGCCGAGTGGATCAGCGCGATGGGCGTCAAAACCAGCGGACACCAACAATAGTTGCGGGCGGAAATCATCAAGCACCGGCAAAACTTCCCGCGTGAAGCGCGCGCGGTATTCGGCATCAGTAGTGCCAGCGCCGAGCGGCAGGTTGAAGATATTGCCGGGGCGATTCTCCTTCTGTAGCCCAGTGCCCGGATAATGCGGGCTTTGATGCGTCGAAACGTACAGCATCCCGCGCCTGCCCAAGAAGCAATCCTGCGTGCCATTGCCGTGATGCACGTCGAAATCCACCACCGCCACGCGCTCAATGCCGCGCTCCCGCGCATGACAGGCCGCGATCGCCACTTGGTTGAACACGCAAAAACCCATCGCGCGCGTTGGGGTGGCGTGGTGCCCCGGCGGGCGGGTCAAGCAAAAGACTTCGCTGGCGCCGCCATCCAGCAAATCATCCACGCCCTGGCAAGCCGCGCCCACCGCGCGCAGGGCCGCCTCCAGCGTGGTTTCCGACATAAGAGTATCGGGATCGAGCGCGCGGCGCCGGTTTGGCGGCACCTCCGTGCCCAGCTCCAGCACGATGTCGAGCAAGTCCTGCTCATGCGCCAACAGCACCTGCGCCTGCGTACCGCGCGGCGCTTGTGCCCAGCGCAAGGCCGGATGCAAGGCGGGGCTTTGC
>JAITMI010000123.1 GCA_031277435.1 Pseudomonadales bacterium | reverse complement strand
CTCACGCGCGCTCGGCGGAGTTGCGGGCGGAGGATGGACAGGGAAGGTGAGAAGGTGAACTGAAGCGTATCGCGCTGATTGACGCTCCCCTAAATCATGACGCACCCAGAGTACAACTTGCCCCGGTAATTAGCGAAGAGGGAAGTCTCAACAGCGCGGCGGACGAAACCTCTGTTTGGCAAATAAGCCCTCGTCATTGCGAGCGCAGCGAAGCAATCCAGCAACACGGGCTGGATTGCTTCACCGCCTTCGGCGGCTCGCAATGACGAAGAAGAAAACCTCTTCACTGAATCGACGGCGCCGGGCAGCCCATTTGCTGCGGATCGTCCACTATTTGTTGCAGCCGTGGCTCACCCACCGCCAGCGTGGCGCGCAGATTCAACGGCGCGCCGCCACGGCGGAACACCGTCACGCCGATTTCCTTGCCCGGCGGCAGGTCGCTGACGAGACTGAGGGCGCGCATGGCCTGTTCCTTGAGTTCTTGCGGTGAGCCATCCTCGTTGAACGTGATTGGCTCGCCATCGACCTCGGTGATTACATCACCAGCGCGGATGCCGGCTTTGTCGGCGGGGCTGTTGGGCACGACTTCCTTCACTAAAAAACCCTGTATTTCCTGGCCAAAAAGCTGTTTGCCCTGGCTGAGCGACAGTGCCGAGGAATCCACGCCGAGATAACCGCTGGGGCCGGCATCGAGGTAGTTCTGCAACAAACGCATCGCTTCGGTCGCCGGCACCGCGAAGCTGATGCCCTCGGAACCGCCGGATTCGGACACGATGAAGGAATTTATACCGATCAGTTTTCCATCCTGGTCGATCAGCGCGCCGCCGGAATTGCCGGGGTTGATGGCGGCGTCGGTCTGCACCACGTAACTGTCGTCGCGGCGCAACAAGGCGCTGATGATGCCTAAACTGACCGATTGGCCAATATTGCGCGGATTGCCGATGGCGAGCACCACGTCGCCCACTTGCAAGCGGCGGCTGTCGGTGAGCGTGAGGTAGGGCAGGTTGCTTTCATCCACCTTGAGCAGCGCCAGGTCGTGTTTTTCATCAAGCGACAACACTCTGCCGCGCACTTCGCGGCCATCGGTGAGGGTGATGGTGATGCTGCTGGAGACCTCGCGGATGCTGCAACCGTCGGCATTACCCGGAAACACTACGTGATAACTGGTGACGATGTAGCCGTCGGGGCTGATGATGACGCCGGAGCCGAGGCTGTTGTTTTGTTCGCCCACGGTGTCGAGCACGCCGATGTAACCGCTTGGCCGGCCGGGCGACAGCGGCGCGCGCGGATACAGCCGCACGACATCCCGCTCCAGCGTTTCATCGTAATTGATGCTCACCACCGCTGGCGCGGCGGCGCGGATCGGCGCGCTGAACGACAGCCCGGCGCCGGGCTGCGCCGCGGGCAAGTCCGCTTGCGGCGGCGCCAGCACGGCTTGCAACAGCGGCACATGCCGCACCACCAGCGGCGACAATAACAGCGCCAAGGCCAGGACCAAGCCCGCCAGCGCAGGTTTCAGAATGTAAGAGAGCACCGCTTTCATGCGCCGCAACCGAAGAACGCAAAAGGCCGCCAGTATACAAGATCAGCGCCGCGCCACACTCACTTTGCCTCGAACGGCTCATTGAGGATAATGCCCCGCCTCTTTAGCGCGTGTTTTCAGCCCATGTCCAATTCCAGAGCCGTGTATTCCACCGATCAAGGCCGCCTCTGCCCCGATTGCGGCAAGGCCGTAGCCGGCTGCGTATGCCGTCAATTGCAGGCCAAGGCCACGCCCAAGGGCGACGGCATCGTGCGCATCGCCCGCGAAACCAAGGGCCGCGGCGGCAAGGGCGTGAGCCTGGTCAAGGGCTTACCCTTGCACGAGGACGAATTGAAACAACTCGCCGCCAAACTCAAACAGCACTGCGGTACCGGCGGCACGGTGAAGGACGGCATCATCGAAATCCAGGGCGAACAGCGCGACAAACTGCGCGCCTATCTGGAACAACTAGGCTATAAAGTAAAACTGGCCGGCGGCTGAGCCGCCACCGCGATGGAAACAAACTCATGAGCGATCAAAACACCGAAATCGAAGCCGCGGTATTGCGCCGCCTCCTGCAACATCTCGACTCCCGCAAGGACGCGCAGAACATCGACCTGATGAATCTCGCCGGCTTCTGCCGCAACTGCCTCGCCAAATGGTACGCCGCCGCCGCCACGGAGCGCGGTATAACGATCAGTTACGAACAGGCGCGCGAACGGGTTTATGGAATGCCGTATGAAGAATGGAAAGCGCGCTATCAAACGGAAGCGACGCTTGAGCAGCAGCGGCGTTTTGAAGAAAACAATAAAAAATAATTTGAATGCCGCAGCCTGGCTGAAGCCCTGAGCCCACCACCCGTTCATGTCCCATCTTTCTCTCGACGCCCTCGAAGGCAAACTGGATGCCTGCCTGAGCAAGGATCGTCACGCCTTGCAAAGCGCGCTTTGGCGTTTGCGGCGGGAGCAGCGCGAGGGTCGTGAGGGGCGGGAGAATCGTGAGGGTAAAACGAGCGAAGATTTCGCGCGGCGGCTCGATACCTTGCGCGAGCGCATGGCGGCGTCCTTGGCGGCGGTGCAGGTGCGGCGGCTGTTAGTGCCGGCCATCACGTATCCGCCGCAATTGCCGGTGAGCCAGCGGGTGGAGGACATCAAGCAGCTCTTGCGCGAGCATCAGGTCGTCATCATCGCTGGCGAAACCG
>JAITMI010000379.1 GCA_031277435.1 Pseudomonadales bacterium | reverse complement strand
AGTGATGCGAGGTGCCGTGAAAGCCATAACGGCGTAAACCGCGTTCGCGCCAGGCTTTGGGAACCGCGTAGGTGTGAACGTAGCCGGGAATGCTTTGGTGGAACGCAGTGTCAAATACCGCCACCTGCGGCAGAGTAGGCCATAGCGCGCCCGCCTCGCGGATGCCGAGCAGCGCCAGCGGGTTGTGCAAGGGCGCCAGCGCTGAGCAGTCTTCAATACGCTGCATCACTTGTTCATCAATACGCGCCGCGTTATGGAACCAGGTGCCGCCATGTACCACGCGATGGCCGATGGCGGCGAAATTCTGTTGATCGAATTCTTGCAGAATGGCCGGTACCCGCGCGATGGCGGCGCGTAAATCCGCCGCGTTTTCCGCGCGCGTGAACTCATCGCCGCGTTCGCCGCCGCCGCGATAACGCAGCGTGCAGCCGCCGTCCTTGAAGTTGGCGAATTCGCCTTTGAACACGCGGCTGTCGGCAAGCTCCATGTCGAACACGCCGAATTTGAGACTGGAACTGCCCAGGTTGAATACCAGAACTTTCATTATGGCCTCACTGATTCCTTATGCCTGATTCCCTATGAGAGACGGCGCGAACGCGCACGGTTGGCAAGCCTAATGGCTCACCGCGCGCGCGTCCACCCAAGAATGGATAAAGACGCGATCAATGCTTGTGCCGCCAGCGTGGTGCATTGACAATGTACACGCCGAAGCAACGATTTTTGCAAGGAGGATGGATCATGGCCACACTGACTTTTCTGGGCGCCGCGCAACAGGTCACCGGTTCCTGTTATTTGCTTGAAACGCCCGCCTTGGGCCGCGTATTGCTTGATTGCGGCTTGCACCAAGGCGGCGACGTGGACGAGGGCGAATTGAACACGCCCTTGACTTTTATGCCGAGAACCATCGACGCGGTGATCCTCTCGCACGCGCATCTCGACCATAGCGGCCTGCTGCCGATACTGGTGCATCAAGGTTTCAGCGGCGGAATTTACTGCACCAAAACCACGGCCAAACTGCTGCGCATCATGTTGAACGATGCGTTTGGTTTGTATGAACGGGATCTCGAATACGCCAACCTGCGCCGTATGCGCCGCGGCGATAAGCCGGTCAAACCCGCCTACAACAAACGCGACGTGCAAAAGGTGCTGGATTTGTGCGAGCCCATCAGCTACGGCGAATGTCTGCCGCTGGGCGGAGGCGCCACCTTGTGTTTTCACGATGCCGGGCACATTCTGGGCTCGGCGATCATCGAATTGAAATTCCCCGACGCCAACAAGCGCCGCACCCTGGTATTTTCCGGCGACCTCGGCAAACGCGGCTCGGTATTGATGGAAGACCCCGAAATGCTCGAACACGCCGACGTAGTGTTGATGGAAGGCACTTACGGCAACCGCGACCACAAACCGATGGAAGAAACATTGGCGCAGTTCGAGGAAATTTTGCACGACACCTGGGAGAAAAAAGGCAACGTGATGATTCCCGCCTTCGCGGTGGGCCGCACGCAGGATTTGCTGTTTTATCTCGGGCAGTTGCATAACGCCGGTAAACTCGACCCCTGGCAGGTATTTCTCGACAGCCCGATGGCGATCGAAGTCACCAAGATTTACGAAGACTGCTCCGACCTGATCGCCCCGGAAGACGGCTGCCGGCTCAGAACCGATCTCAGTTCATCCATGCAAAGTTTTCTGCCGCGCCTGCGCTACGCCATGACGCCGGACGACTCGCGCGCGATCAACCGCGTGACGCATGGCGCGATCATCATCGCCGGCAGCGGCATGTGTACTGGCGGGCGCATCCGTCACCATTTCAAACAGCGAATCTGGAACGCGCGTAACACCATCATCTTCGCCGGCTTCCAGGCGCGCGGCACGCTGGGGCGGCGTATCGTCGATGGCGCGCAAAAAATCAGCATGTTCGGCGCGGAATTCGCGGTGCGCGCCCGCGTCGAAACTCTCAACGGTTTTTCGGCCCACGCCGGGCAAAGCGAACTGGTGGACTGGATCACCCATTTCCGCGATTCACCGCGCGTGTTCCTGGTGCACGGCGAACCGGACGCGCTGGAAGTGTTGTCGCAAAAACTGTGGCTGGAAAAAAGACTGGCGACAGAAACGCCTTATCCGGGGCAGAAGGTAGGTTTTTGAACGGAATAAAGCCATGAAACTTTCCCGCTTCGGCGCTAAATTCAGCGCGGATTCCGGCATCGTCAACCTGATGGACGATCTTGGTAACGCGCTCCGTGAAAACCCCAATCTGGTCATGATGGGCGGCGGCGCCCCCGCGCGCATTGCCGCCGCGCTGGGCGTTTATCAGCGCCACTTGCGCGCTCTTTGCGATGATGAAAACGCCTTGTTCCAACTGGTGGGCCGCTATCAAGGCCCGCTCGGCGATGTGGAAACGCGCGAACTGCTCGCGGCGGAACTGCGCCGCCGTTACGGCTGGCCGCTGAGCGCCGAAAACGTGGCGTTGACCAATGGCGGGCAATCAGCCTTCGGCCTCTTGGCCAACATGCTGACGGGCGAGGACGCCGCTGGTTTGACTCGGCAATTAGTGTTTCCGCTCATGCCGGAATATCTCGGCTACGCCGACACCGCTCTGCATCCGCAAGCCTTTCGCGGCATAAAACCACGGCTCGAATTGTTAGCCAACCAAGAATTCAAATATCAAATCGATTTTGACGCGCTCAAACTTGATGAACACTGCGCCGGCCTGTGCCTGTCGCGGCCCACCAACCCCAGCGGCAACGTGGTCAGCACGGCGGAATTGGCCAGGCTAGACGCCTTGGCGCGCGCGCAAGGCGTGCCTTTGATTATCGACGCCGCTTACGGCGCGCCGTTTCCCAACCTGGTGTACACACCACAATTGCCGTATTGGAATGACAATGTAATTCTGCTCTTGAGCCTGTCCAAAGTCGGCCTGCCCGGCGTGCGCGGCGGTTTTCTGGTGGCAAGCGCTGAGCGCGTGGCGGCCTTCGCCCGCGTCAACACCATTTTCAACCTCGCCAGCGCCAATCTGGGGCCCACGCTGGCGGCGCGTCTTTTACACGCCGATGAACTGCAAGGGCTCTGCGATGAGGTATTGCAGCCCTGGTACCACGCGCGGCTCAAGGTAGCGCTCGATTGCATCGCACGCGAATTCGCCGGGCTCGACTATCGCCTGCATCGCCCCGAAGGCGCGTTCTTCCTCTGGCTGTGGCTGCCAAGTTTGCCTATCAGCAGCGCGGAACTTTATAGCCGTTTGAAACAAGCTGGTGTACTGGTCATTCCAGGTGAAAATTTTTTCTTTGGCCTCAACGCCGATTGGCCGCACA
>JAITMI010000366.1 GCA_031277435.1 Pseudomonadales bacterium | reverse complement strand
CCACTCTCACTCTTGTCATGGCCCGGCTTGACCGGGCCATCCATGTTTAGCGTCTCAATGGGCCTTGGTTAATTCTTCCCATTTCGTTATGGATGGCCCGGTCAAGCCGGGCCATGACGCGGGAGAACCCTAACCGCATCTCAAACAACTCCTGATGAAACCGCCGTTCCACATCAAACCCAAGAGCGGCGAAATCCTGGCGGATAGCCTGGCCAAAACCATTCGGTCCACAAAACCAGATGCTGGCGTCCTTCCACCCTGGCACGACTTCGCGGATGTGCGCGCCGCTGAGGCGGCCGTCGCGGTCATCGACCAGAATATGCAATTGGATATTGGCCGCTTGCGCGTCGGCGCTGAGTTTGTGTAGCGCTTCGTCATCGACGTCGGCGGTGCTGTGGAACAGGTAGATGCTTTGGCCAGCCGGCCAGTCTGGATTGTCCTTGCGCAAGCTCAAATGTTCCATGCGCGCGATGAATGGGGTGATGCCGATGCCGCCACCGATCCAGATTTGGTATGGCCGGTCATCATCAAAGGTAAAGCAGCCATACGGGCCTTCCACCCGCACCGCCTGGCCGGTTTTCAAGATCTCGGGCAAGCGCCGCGTATGGTCGCCCAGCGCGCGGATAATGCCCACCAGCCGCGTACAGCCCGGATACCAGGGCGAGGCGATGGTATAAGGATGCGCGCCTTCGCTCTTGCTCGACATGGCGAACAGGAATTGCCCAGGCCGATGCCCCGGCCAGCCCGGCTCCAGCTCCACCGCCACTTCGAGCGATTCGACGCCAGGGTAATAATGCAGTTCGGCGATAGTGCCATTGACTTGACGCCCCGCGCCCACCTTGCCCACGAGCGCCACCAGCGCGGCCCAACTGCCCGCCAGCAAGAGCAGCGCGAATATCCAACCTATCGGTTTAGACCAATCGTCAAAGTCGAGCAAAACCACGGTGTGATACACCAAGAGCAAATAAAAGATGCCGATCAGCCGGTGAGTTTTATAGAACCAGCGGTAAGGAAAGTAACGCAATAGCGCCAGCGCGATCAGAATTACCACGCCATACAGCCCCGGATTGCCCAGGCCCTCGGCGCCATCGCGCAAACCGCGCAGCATCCCCGCCAGTGAACTGGCATCAACCGCGCCAGCTCCCGCGCCGCGCGGCCCGCGCGGAGCGGCGCTTTCCGCCAGCCAGTGCAATAGCGAAAACACCAAAGCGCCGATGCCAAGCCATTTATGCAGCCGGTACATTTTGTCGAGGCCGCCGAGGCTGCGCTCGGGCCAGCGTGGCCGCAAGGCCAGCGCCAAGGTCACGCTCATGCAGACCATCGCCAGCACGCCGGTTACTTGCAATAGCGGGTCGCGGGTAAAAAAAGACGTCGCCGGCGGGCTGATAAATTTTGCCCACAGCCACAGCGCCAAAGTGAGAACGAGAATGCCCCAGAACACTAGCTTCAGCTTCCGCATACATAATCCCTCATGAGTGGGCGTGAGCTTGTTGAAACTGGCTAAGATCACAGCTTGGGCTTAAGGTACTCTTAATCTCGCACCATTTCCAAGTACCCCCGCCCCACCAGGGCGCCGCCGGTCTCGCGGATTGTCACCGCGCCTTCCCAATAGGGCAGGCTGAGATCCATCCATTGGTTTTGTAAGGCCGCTTCCACATGCCAGCGCCGCTCGCCATAACGCAGTTCCCAGGCGGTGGGGTAGGCGATGCCGCTGGGGCTTTGCCAAGTGTCCAGCGGCGTGAGCACGATATCGGCGGGGCTGAGGTAAGTCTGGCGCGCCTCGGCATCAGTCCAGTTGCCGGCGCTGTAGGGATGCGCATTATGTTGTTGATCGAGCAGTTGGTAATACATCAATTCCTGGCCGTCATCGAATTGCAGCGAAAACCAGTTCCAGCCGCTTTGGTCGGCGGCCAGGGCGCTGGTGCTCCATTCACGGTCGAGCCAGCTTTGGCCGCTCACGCGCAGCTCTTGGCCATTCACCCGCAGCGCGCCCGCCGTTACGAGGCGCGTCAGGCTGTAATAATAGGACGCATTGCCGGGCTCGGGGCTTTTCTGGCTGAGTCCATCACGGCCTTGCAACACCGGAGGTTTCAGCGGATTGAGTACAAAATCGATGCCGATGCCATGCCCGGCATCAAAGGCGCGCAAGGTCCAGGTATTGGAATCAGCGTTAAAATTGAGCCGCCAATCCTGCAACCACACGCCTTCGCCATTGGCGCCGGCCAGGCCGGGGTTTTCGCGGCTGAAGCGTTCCACGGCGTAATGCCTTTGATTTTGTATGTCGCTCAGCGCCAGATGCGCCATCCACGCGCGTTCACCATCCCAGGCGCTGGCGAGGGCCGCGCTGCCCGGCGGACGCAGCGCGCTATTGAAAAACGTAAGTTGATAACCGAAGCGGCGATCGTCCTCCGCCGCCACGTTGCCGGTGAAATACCACCATTCGTTCCGAAACCCAGGATGCGGGCCATGATCGGCGGGAAAACTGAACGCGCGCGGCGCTTCGGCGCGCAGATAGCCCGCGGTATCCGCCCTGCCCAGCACTTCATTCAAGCGCAAGCGTGGCGCGGGGGTGGGCGGCGCTTCACCGCAGGCGCTCAGCCAGAGCGGTAAGGACAATACCTGCAAACATTTACGCCGCCGCATCATTCCTCCCGCAGCGCCAAGGCCGGGCTGAGCCGGCGGATGCGCAGCGCCGGATACACACCGGCCAAGAGCGCCGCGCCCAGCGCCAAGGCGAGCGCTTGCCCCAACACTTCCCAGGGAATCAGATGCTGCATACTCCAGCCGAAGGAACGGCGGTTGATTACGTCGATCAATACCTGCGACATCATCAAGCCCAAGGGCAGGGCTAGGAGACCGGCGCAGAGGCCCATCGTCGCGGTCTGCGTCAGAATCATGGCGCTGGTTTCGCCCGCCGTCATGCCGCTCGCGCGTAGCAGCGCGTATTCACGCAAGCGCTGCAACTGCAAGGCGCTGAGCGCGCTCAACACGCCAACGAAGGCGACGAGCAGCGCCAGCAAACGCAATACATCGGTAATAGCGAAGGTGCGGTCAAAAATCGCCAGCGTCAGCGCCTTGATCTCGGCATTGGCGGCAACGCCGTAGGAACCAGGAAAATTCCGCGTCAGTTCGCGCAGCGCGTTGAGCGTGGCGGCGCGATCAGCATTGGGGTTGAGCGTAAGACTGATCTGCCCTGGTCCTTGTTCTGGCCAGAGTTCCAAAAAGCGCCCAAGCGGCAATTCCAGCGCGCCGCTGCCGCTGGTGTAATCAAAATAAATGCCGCCCACCGGCAGGCTGCGTTCGCCATCGGGAGCGTAATAGCGCAGCGTGTCGCCGCTGTTCAATGCTTGCCGCCAGGCGAAAGGTTCGGCCAAGAGCAGCGCTTCGCCCGCGTCGAACGCGGCCAGATCCGGCGCGTCCTTTATATAAAGCTGCTCTGCCGCCGCGCCCTCGTGGGCGAAGGCGCGCACCATGCCGAATTCCGTGCGCAAATCCCGCGCATAATGCCGCCGCGCCGTTTGCACGCCGTTCAATGTCAGTACGGCGCGTTCCAATACCGGGTCGATGCCAGCGCCTTCATCGAGACGGCTCAATTGCACGTCGCCGCTGAGGGTTTGTTCCAGCCACACCTCGATGGTGTAGCGGAAGCTGCCGATCATCACCCCCACGCCCACCGTCACCGATACCGCCACGCACAGCGCCGCCACCGCCAGGCCAGTGCGGCCAATGCCGCTTTGAATATTGCGCAGGCTCAGCCGCAGCGTTTGCGGCAGATGGCGCAGCGTCAAGGCCAATACCAGCGCCAATAGACCAGACAACAGCCAAGGAATGAGCAGACAAAAACCGAACACGATGCAGTTGAGCGCCACGAAACCCGTCACCAGCGCGCCGCGCTCGGGCCAAAGCAGCGCGTAACCACTGGCCAATAGCCCAAGGCCCACGAGCGCCAACACGCGCAAGCGGCGGCGCCAGGCGTACTCTTGCGGCATGAACCGTTGCAGCGTGATCGGCGGCGCGTTCGCCGCTTGCAGCGCGGGCAAGAGCGCCGCCGCCACGGTGAGGCCAAGGCCGAGCGCGAGCCCTTCGAGCAATACCCAATAGTCCGGTAAAAAACGGGTAACGGTGAGCGTGAAATACAGATCGTCCACCGTGCGCGTGACGAAACGCACCAAGACCTGCCCCAACAGCAAACCCAGCGCCACGCCGCCGCTACTGGCGATCAGCCCCAGCAGCGCGCTTTCACCCAGCACCAGCCGCAGCAAGGCGCCGCGTTCCACCCCCAGCGCGCGCAACACGCCAAGGGTGGGCAGCCGTTCCAATACGGACAGGCTGGCGGTGTTGTAGATCAGTAGCGCCGCCACCAATAGCGCCAGCAAACTCATGGCGCGCAGGTTGATCTGGAACGCCTGGCTCAATTGTTCCAGCGTGGCGTTATCGCCGCCTGCCGCTATCAGCAGATATTCCGGCGGCAGCCAGGCGCGCAGCGTTTGGCTTTGCGCGTCGTTCAAGCGCAGATCAATGCTGTCGAGGCCGCTACGGCCCAATACCGCTTGCGCCAGCGCGATGTCGGCGAACATCACCTTGTCCAGCGCGTTTGCCTGCGCGCCGTCCAAGGTGGCGGCCAATGTCACTTCGGTCGTATTGCCGCCGCTACGCAGTGGCAGCGTGTCGCCAACGGCAAGGCCGAGCGTGGCGGCGGCTTCGCCTTGCAATAATATACCGCGCGGTTGCGTAAGCGCCTGCAAGCCAAGGCCGAGCAGCGCATCCGGGGTGGCGGCAAAACCGGGGCGGCGGCGTTCGAGGCTGGCTTCGCTCAAGAGATCAAGGCCCAGCAAGGTAAAACGCCGCCCTTGCAGCGACACTTCGCCGCTGAGCGCCGGCGCGCTACTTTGAATACCAAGCTCAGTGCGCAAGCGGCCGAATAGCGCGTCATCCACCGCGCCGCCGTCTTGCGCCACGATCTGATGCGTCAGGTTGCCGCTGAGCGTGGCGACCGATAGTTCAAAAGCGCGGCGCGCGCTGCTGTTGGCCAGATCCACCGCCACCACCATCATCACCCCGAGCATCACGCCCAGCACGCTTAAGCCGCTTTGCCAGCGATGCGCACGCGCATGACGCCAAGCGCCGCGCCAAAGCAGCGAGGCAACGCCGCGTTCTCTACCAGGCAAAGTCACCGGCTTGTTCATGAATGCCGCCCTCATCGAGCGTAAGAATGCGATCAGCGGTACGCGCCACCGCCAGGCTGTGCGTCACCACCAAGGCGGTGCCCCGCCGCGCGCGTAATTGTTCGCGCAATAATTGCAACATTTCCTGGCCGCTGTGCGCATCAAGATTGCCGGTAGGTTCGTCGGCCAGAATCAAGGCCGGCGCGTGCGCCAAGGCGCGCAGAATCGCCACCCGCTGCTGCTCGCCGCCCGAAAGTTGCGCGGGGAAATGACCGGTTTTGGCGCCAAGGCCGATGCTGGCAAGCAAGTCCCGCGCCTGCGTCATGGCGGCTTTGAGCGGCGCGCCATTGAGTTCCAAAATCAGCGCGATATTTTCCGCCGCGCTGAGGCTCGGCACCAAATTAAAAAATTGATAAATAAACCCAATATGGCGGCGGCGAAAGCGCGTGCGCGCTTGTTCGTTGAGCGTACTGAGCGCGTGGCCGGCGATTTCGATTTCACCCTGCCCTGGCGCTTCAATGCCGCTGATGAGATTGAGCAAAGTGGTCTTGCCCGAACCGCTACGGCCCAACAGCGCCACGATCTCGCCGCGCCGTAAGGTGAAGTTGAGATCAGGCAACACTACCTGTGCCTGCGTGCCTTGCGCATAAACGTGGCTGAGCCCGCTGACGCGGACGAACGCCTCTCGATCATCAGCCTCGGCATTCATCAGGGGTTCCGCATGGCGCGCTCAAAGATGATCTTGCATGAAACTGGCCACATCTTCCAACTCTTCACCGCACACTTCATGCGCCATGAAATAGCTTTTGAATTGCGGATGCAAACCCAATCGTTCCAAATAACGGCGGCTGTTCATCGCCAGGCGTATCGGCAGAATCTGATCGTTAGTGCCGTGGCATAGCAGCATCGGCAAGGCGGCGTTGGCCGGATGCACTTCAATCGCTTCATGCGTCGGGAAATACGTGGACAGCGCCAAGAGGCCCGCCAAGGGTTTGTCGTAAGTCAGCGCCGCTTGATAATTCACCGCGCCGCCTTGCGAAAAACCCGCCAGCAAAATGCGCTCGCTGGGAATGCCCCGCTCAATCTCACGATCAATCAAGGCATGCACCGCCGCCGCCGACCCCAGCAACTGCACCGGATTGAATTTGCGTTCCTCGGCGAATTCCAGAATGTCGAACCAGGCCGGCATCACATGCCCATTGTTCGCCGTCACCGCGATGCTCGGCGCATGCGGAAACACAAAACGAATCGCCGGTTCACGCGGCAAGCGTAACAGCGGAATGATCGGCACGAAATCATTACCATCCGCGCCCAAGCCATGCAGCCAGATCACACTGGCGCTGGCGGGCGTTTGCGGGTGCAGTTCTTCGCAGGGCAGGTAATCAGTCACGCGGGGCCTCGTTTGGCGGGGGTAATGGGAGCGGGAATACTGGAGGATTTGTGGGGATGAGTCCAGGGGCGCGGCGCCGTGGAGGATGGTATTGGCAATTGCCATGGTGGCTGGGCCGTATTTCCGCACGACAGACAGCAAGTGCGGTAGGTTGGTGCTGAGCGCAGCGAAGCCCAACACATTGCATCTTGGCATGATTCCCATGTTGGGCTTCGCTGCGCTCAGCGCC
>JAITMI010000358.1 GCA_031277435.1 Pseudomonadales bacterium | reverse complement strand
GGACCACCCGGTCATAATTGTTCCGCTGCCAGCCCACCAGCTCGTTGAACGAATAGCCGGTCAGATTTTTGAGCGCGGCATCGTAAGGCACTTCGGCATAGGTATAGTGCGTGCCGATGATGTGCAGCAGAAAGAACAGCAAAATGCAGGTATACGAAATGCCCGAAAGCGGCAAGCGCTTGCGCGTAAGCAGCAGCGCGGCAACACCCACGAACAGCAGCACGTTTTCCAGCAGCCAGTCCGAGCGGTCAAATGGCTTGATGGCAAGCGCGAGCCATAGTACGGCTAATGCGCTGATAAAGAGCGTGAAGTACAGTTTTTTTGACATGATGTTTTATTCTCCGTGGGCGCGATTTTACTCCTCCGCAAAACTATCCCGAATAATCTCCCACGCCTGTTCCGCGGTTTCGACGTAGCGGAACAGGTCGAGGTCGCTGGCGCTGATGACGCCTTGTTCCACCATGTAGTTGAAGTCGACGGATTTTTCCCAGAATTCCTTGCCGAACATCAGGATCGGGATGGGTTCGATTTTGCCGGTTTGTACCAGGGTGAGGGTTTCGAACAATTCGTCGAGGGTGCCGAAGCCGCCGGGGAAGCACACCAGGGCGCGGGCGCGTAGCAAAAAGTGCATTTTGCGGATGGCGAAATAATGGAATTGAAAACAAAAGCGCGGGGTGATGTAGGTGTTGGGCGCTTGTTCGTGCGGCAGTACGATATTGAGACCGATCGATTCGCCGCCGGCTTCGGCGGCGCCGCGGTTGGCCGCTTCCATGATGCCGGGGCCGCCGCCGGTGATGATGGTGAGCTGGGGGCAGCCTTCACAGCGGGAACGGTCAGTCACTAATCGCGCCAGTTTGCGCGCTTCGTTGTAATAATAGTTTTGCTGCCGCTGCGCTTTTACCTGTTGCCGCAGCGCCACCGCCTGGGTGCTGCCGGGGCGTTCGCGTTCCACTTGCGCGAGTTTGGCTTCGTGCGCCGCCAGTTGTTCCGGCGAGGGCGTGCGCGCGCTGCCGTACAGCACCACGGTGTGCGATATTTGCGCCGCTTGCAGTTCCAGTTCGGGCTTGGTGAGTTCCAGCATCAGGCGCACGCCGCGCAGTTCCTCGCGGGTGAGGAAGTCCTCGTCGTCGAAGGCGAGGCGGTAGGCTGGCGCTTCGAGTTGCGGCGTGGCGCCGAGCGTTTTGACTTCGCGCCGCGCGTATTGGCGGTCCTCGGCGGAGGTGTGAAAGAGGTGTCCGGGTGTCCTGCGTCTGGAGCGTCTGCCCATGAGAAGTCCTAAGCGTAAGCGCGAATGCGCGGATAAAAATGAATCATGAAGCGGCCCGCAAGCACGCATCGAGCGCCGCCAGGCGTTCCGGGGTGCCGATATCTTGCCAGTCGCCCTCGTAGAGGGAAGCGGAGGCGCTGCCTTCTGCGATACAGCGTTCCAGAATCGGCAAAAGCGGATATTTTTCACGCGGCAAATTCTGGAACAATTGCGGGCGAAATACGCCGATGCCGCTGTAGGTATAGCTGGGCGCCGGTGCGTTCGATGGCGTCAGGCGGCCCGCTGGCGTGAGGCCGAAATCGCCTTGCGGATGCTGCGGCGGATTGGGGACCAGTACGATATGCAGTTGATCCTTGCGGGCGAGCGCGCCGCGCAGCCGCGCGAAATCGTAAGCGGTCCACACATCGGCGTTCACCAGCGCGAAGGGCTCACTGCCCAAGAGCGGCAGGGCGTGCGCGATGCCGCCCGCGGTTTCCAGCGGTTCGCCTTCGCGGGACCAGGTGATATGCAGATCAAGCGCGGCGCCGTCGCCGAGCGCCGCTTCCAATTGCGCGCCCAGCCAGGCGTGATTGATGACGATGTCGTCAAAGCCCGCCGCGCGCAGTTTGCGCAGTTGATGTTCGATCAGCGAACGCCCGCCGGCTTGCAGCAGAGGTTTGGGGGTGCGCTGGGTCAGCTCGCGCATGCGCGTGCCTTTGCCCGCCGCCAGCAGCATCACTTTCATGACTTCGCCTCGCTGACGCCAAGTGAGCACAAGAGCGGCGGCAGCGCGGGTTCGACACGCTCGCTGAGCCATTGTGAGAACGCGGCGAATTCGCCGTAGCCGCGCGCTGCGCTACTGAGATAACGCAGCGTCAAGGGCAGGTCGCCAAGATAGCCGCGTTTGCCATCGCGCAGCCAGAGCCGGGCGAAAATGCCCAGCACTTTCAAATGACGCTGCATACCCATCCAGTCAAAATCCTGTTGCAAGCCGCTATCGGGCGGCGCTGGCAGACCCGCCGCGCGCGCCATCGCCGCGTAATCGAACAGCCAGCGTTGCACCTGCTCGGGCGGCCATTCGATGTAACAGTCGCGCAAGAGCGATACCAGATCGTAAGTGAAGGGGCCGCGTACCGCGTCTTGAAAGTCGATTACGCCCAGGTCCGGCCCCAGGTACATCAGGTTGCGCGAGTGATAGTCGCGGTGTACGAAAACTTGCGGTTGCGCCAGGGCGCGCGCGATCAATTGTTCAAATACTTGCTCGATCATGAGCAGTTCTTGCGCGCTCAAGTTTAGTTGCAATAGCCCTTGGCAGAACCATTCGTTAAATAATAAGAGTTCGCGGCGCAGTAGCGCGGTATCGTAAGACGGCAAGGCGCGCGCTTCGGTGGCTTGAATTTTCAACAGTTCCGCGAAGGCGGCGTGGTAGAGCGCGGTGGCCGAGGGCCGCACCTCGGCATCGTCGCGCGCGGCGGCGAGGCGGCGCCATAGGAGTTCGTCGCCAAAATCGCTCAGGCACATGAAGCCCGCCGCCAGGTTGCAGGCATAGAGCGCCGGCACGTTGACGCCGCCGCCGCGCAGCCACTTTGCCACTTCCACGAAGGGGCGGCAGTCTTCTTGCGGCGGCGGGGCGTCCACCAGGATGCAGGGGCCGGCGTCGAGTTCGGCGCGGAAATAGCGGCGAAAGCTGGCGTCGCCGCTTACGCTGGCCAAGCCCTGGCGCTGCGCGCCGCGGCCGAGGGCGGGGATTTGCTGGGAAAACCAGGCTTGCAAGGCGGCTTCGCGCTGGCGGAGAAAATCGGGGGCGGGGGCGGTCAAAATGGTGGTTCCCTTGTTCTGGTGAGGGATAAACCATACACTGCGCGGACTTGATTACGCCAGCCCGCCACTGATCTATCTTCCCTAGGACCAGCCTTCCCTTGGACCGATCTTCCCTTGAGAAGTAAGCCCCAGCCCAAGCTCACCCCGCGCCTCGTGCGTCAAGGCTCCAGCCTCTGGCGCTTGGGCGCGCTGGCGCTTTGCGGCTGCGTGGCGCAGGCGCAAGCGGCGGAAACGCTGGAAGCCGCCACGGAAGCCGCAATAGAAGACGCCGCCACGCTCGACTGGGTGCCGCTAGATCAGCTCACCGAGGAACAGCGCGCGCTGGTCGAGGGCGTCTGCTGCGGCCTTTATATCGCCCCCACGTTTCCCGAAGCCGCCGCGCTTGAGCCGGGCGCCGTCCTGTTCCGCGGCACCTCCAGCGATACCGCCATTGGCGCCGCCGATACCGGCATCGTCGATGTGGACGAGGGCTTCGAGGTGATGCAACAAGACATCGTGATCCAAGCCGGCAACGGCAGTTACGACCGCAACAGCCAGGTGTTTACCTTGGGCGGCAACATCCGCCTGCGCCAGGACGGCATGTTGCTCACCGGCAGCCGCGCCAGCGTGGATCAGCGGCAGGGCCGTAGCGAAATCAGCGGCGCTTCCTACCTGCTGCACGACATCGCCGCCCGCGGCAGCGCGCAAATCCTCGTCTATACCGATGCCGACGGCGTCATCACCATCGACAACGGCGTCTACACCCGCTGCGAGCCGGGCGACAACAGTTGGCA
>JAITMI010000317.1 GCA_031277435.1 Pseudomonadales bacterium | reverse complement strand
GACCAGTATTTTCTGCGTCAGCGGATTTGGCCCACGGTGCGCCAGAGCGTTTTATCGCACGACAGTCAGTTCAGCTTTCCCGGTAATCAAGCTTTTCCAATCGTTCCTAACGCGGCGCTTGGCGGCATCAATTACGTTGGCGCGAATCTGTCCGAAATAAAACTACGCATCATCCTCGATGCTCCCGCTGGGACCCTGATCGAATGGTCGCTGCTGGATCAATATGGCGCGGTGTTTTGTACCTATGAAGGACTTATTCATGATGGCTGTTACTCGGTGCACTTTCCCCACTTCCTGCTACGGAAGATTGATTCTGGGGAGCTTAAAGTCCAGGTTGCGGTGAAGTCCGTTCCGCGCCAGGGCTAGTGTTGGCGCCCATAAAATGGGCTTTACTGGCAAGACTCCTCCGGTGGCGGTAACATGCCCGACTTTTCATACCGGTCTGGATTGCATGTCCGTAGCGCCGCCAGCAGCATCCAAACAAGACCAGGCGGGCTCCCCCAAGGGCCTCTTGCGCTCGTCGGCGATCACCTCCGCCTCCACCTTGCTGTCGCGCATCCTGGGCCTCGGGCGCGAGACTGCCTTCGCCGTCATGTTTGGCGATGGCGCGGCGGCGGATGTTTTTTTCGTGGCCTTCCGCATTCCCAACTTTCTGCGCCGCCTGTTCGCCGAGGGCGCGTTTTCGCAAGCCTTCGTGCCGGTCTTGGCCGAATACCGCGCCAAGGGTGAGCACGCGCAAACCCTGGATTTCGTGCGCCATGTAGCGGGCTCGCTCGGCAGCATACTCTTGCTTATTACCGTGCTGGGCGTGGCGCTGGCGCCGTGGCTCTCGGCCTTGTTCGCGCCGGGCTATCTCGGCGATGCCGCCAAGTTCGGCTTGCTGGCGGACATGCTGAGGGTCACCTTTCCTTATATTCTGTTTATTTCGCTTACCGGCTTCGCTGGCGCGATTCTCAACAGCTACGGCAATTTCGCGGTGCCGGCGCTGACGCCGGTCATTCTCAACCTGATATTGATCGCCGCCGCGCTAGTGGTGAGCCCGATGTTCAGCGAACCGGCCATGGCTCTGGCCTGGGGCGTATTGGTGGCGGGGGTCTTGCAGCTGGGCGTGCAATTGCCGTTTTTGCGCGGCGTGCATCTGGTGCCCTGGCCGCCGCGGCTCAATTGGCGGCATAGTGGCGTCAACCGCATGTTGACGCTGATGGTGCCGGTCTTGTTCAGCGTGTCGGTGGGGCAGATCAACCTGCTGCTCGATACCGTGCTCGCCACCGCGATTCCGGGCGATGGCAGCGTCAGTTGGCTTTATTATTCGGATCGTTTGCTGGAACTGCCGCTCGGCATGATTGGCGTCGCCATCGCCACCGTGATCCTGCCCGCGCTGTCGCGCATCTATAACACTCAGGATCTGGAACGCTTTTCCGATACGCTCCAGTGGGGGCTGCGCTGCGTGCTGGTGGTGGGCGTGCCAGCCAGCGCGGCGCTCTGGGTGCTGGCGGATTCGCTGATCATCACCTTGTTCCAATATGGCGCCTTTAGCGCCGACGCGGTGACGCCCACGCAGCAGAGCCTGCAAGCGTTTTCGCTCGGCTTGATTGGCTTTATGGCGGTCAAGGTGCTGGCGCCGGGCTATTTCGCGCGTCAGGACACGCGCACGCCGGTGCGCTACGGCGTGGCGTCGATGCTGTCGAACATGGCGCTCAATCTCCTGTTCATTCTGCCGCTGGCGCATGTGGGCATTGCGCTCGCTACCAGTTTGTCGGCGCTGCTCAACGCTGGGCTCTTGATGCGCGGTCTGGTGCAGCGTGAAGTATTGCGCTGGCGCGCGGGCTGGCTGGGCTTTTTGTTGAAGCTGGCCCTGGCCACGCTGGCGATGGCAGTGGTTCTCTTGCTGGTAAAACCCGGCGCGGAAGTCTGGTTGAACTGGAGCCCTTTCAGGCGCGTGCTGTGGCTGCTATTGATCTGCGGCGGCGGCGCGCTGGTCTATGGCGGCGTGCTGTTTGCCGCCGGCTTGCGCCCGCGTGATTTTCGCGGTTGAAATGATGATGCGAATTTTTTACTCACCCGACGATTGCCGCCAGGCGCTCGGCCCCTGCGTCGCCACGATCGGCAAATACGACGGTATGCACCTCGGCCATCAGCGCATTTTGGACCAAGTGTTAGCGCTTGGAGAGCAATTGCAACTGCCTACCGTAGTGCTCTTGAGCGAACCGCAGCCCGAGGAATTTTTCAATCCCGCCAAAGCGCCAGCGCGGCTCAGCCCCTTCGCCGATAAAGTAGAATTTTTGACCGCTTATGGCCTTGATGCCGTGCTGCGCATGGACTTCAACGCCGCCTTGAGCCAGCAAAGCGCGGCAAGTTTCGCCGCTGACTATCTCGGCGCGCGCCTCGGTTTGCGCGCGCTGGTGGTGGGCGATGATTTTCGTTTTGGCCGGCAACGGCAAGGCGATTTCGCGCTCTTGCAACACACCGGCGAGAATTTAGGCTTCACGGTACAAGCGGTAAACGGTTAC
>JAITMI010000230.1 GCA_031277435.1 Pseudomonadales bacterium | reverse complement strand
GTCAGCAGTTCGTCCATGTAAATGTCTGGATGCACACGGGAGGCATTGATACCCGAACTTTCCTCTTCGGCCTCGACCGCGAGCACGTCATTGTCCTCATTGACTAGGTCGAGAAGCTCTGCCTTGAGCGGGATGCCCGCGCGAAAAGCTTTGTCCTTGACGATGGTGATCCACTCCTCGTAGTCTTTTTCGATTCCGAGCGTGAACTTGTGCTTGTTGGGCGCAAACTCGGGGTCCACCTCTACCTTGCTGGCAGCCAAGGACAAGAGGCATGATTCAAAGTCCTCGGCGGGTGTGTCGAACAGATCCAGATTGTCGTCATTGATCAATTCGGACACATAGGCGGCATAGAACCCATACACATCGGTCATTGATTGATAGATCTTGTAGATAAGGGATGAGTAAGGGTTTTGGTCGATGGTTTCCCGGAGGTTCACGGCGGATTCAGCGCTGCCGGATTCGTCGCGTTCGTAGTCGCGGTCCAACTCCTTGGGAAACTCGTGGGGAAGCGCCACGCCCATTTCCTTGAGAACATGGAAGGTGTCCCAGCAAAGAAAGTCTATGTCGTCCCGCAAAGGAGGCGTGTCGTAACCTGTCTCGGCGTATTCGTTCGCCCGCTCGGCAAGGTAATGGATAAGCCGCTCCCATTTGACCGCCGCTTCCAGGGAGCCCGCCTCCAAGACAAAGGAAGGAATTCGATCACCGATGTTCGAAATGGCACGCAGCTTTTTCTCCATATCGTGGGACATGTGCTCGCCCTTCTTCCATTTGCTGATCTGAGTGGGTGAAACATTCAGGTGTGTGGCCAGTTCTTTCTGGCTGCAGGACAAAGCCTCCAGCGCCAGTTGCACGAGAGCGCCGCTATCCATGGCATTTCTCCATATAAAATTTAGTAAAGAAAAAATTAAATTTAGTGAATGTTCCGAATCGTACCATAATTTAGTTTTGTTTTAAAAAAATTTACTAAATTCTTGGTGGGGTTATTTTCCATGGCGACTTACGTCCGAGACGCGGCTTGCCGCCGCACGGCGGGCCAAGGCCCGCCCTACGCGATCTGCGCGTAGGGTGGACAAAAGCCGAAGGCGTTTATCCACCAAGCGACGGTCGCCTTTGCCCCGCCGTTTGTTGTTTTATGCAGTGCCGCCCGGTGGATAAACGCCTTCGGCGTGTTATCCACCCTACCGGTTTTCTCACTGGGCGACGGCGCGTTCATCCGCAGGGTGCGCTGACCTTTGCTTCGTTGCAATCCCGAGCGCGCAGTCCAGGCAGAACCTCGGATTTTTCCGATGCACAATTTTTCCGATTGACGAGCAGGAAAATAATCTATACAGTCTCGCCCACTCCGTTTTTGGCATGCTGCTTGCGCGGCTGCTATCCCGGCAAAATTTCAGGAACACAGCTTTCAGTTTCCGCCATGAACATTCGGTCCCTCGTCCAACCCAGGCTTGCCTATTCCAGCGCTACCCAGCGCGGGATAGCGTTCGCCCGTAAGCACCCCCATGACCGGGAGGGCCGCGCAAGCACAAGCGCCTGACGCCCTCAAGCTCTGTATCCAGAGGCCCGGTCTCCGTAATGGAACCGGGCTTTTTGTTTTGTGCTTTGCAAAGGCAAACACAGTCGAAGTGAAGTTGAAAAGTGAAGTTGAAATTTGGAGTCACATAATGGAAGCGCAATTTATTGAAGAACAAATCGAAGGCGGCGTTCCCTTGAAGCGCTGGACGAACGGCGTGCCAGTGGAGCCCATGGCGCTTACGCAGCTGTCCAACACCGCGCGGCTGCCCATCGTGTTCAAACACGTTGCCGCCATGCCGGACGTGCACGTCGGCATCGGCGCGACGGTGGGAACGGTGGTGCCGACCTTGCGCGCCATCATCCCCGCTGCCGTGGGCGTGGACATCGGCTGCGGCATGATGGCGTGCAAGACCACGCTGCGCGCGCAAGACCTGCCCGGCAATCTGGCGCCCATGCGCGCCGCCATCGAAAAGGCGGTGCCGCATGGCCGCAGGCCCGGTTCGCGCGACCCCGGCGCGTGGCAGAACAAAGCGCCTGACTCCGTGACGGCGGCCTGGAAAGCCTTGCAACCCGATTTTCATGCGCTGTGCCAGGACTACCCGCGCCTGGAGAAAACGAACAACGTCAACCACCTGGGCACGCTGGGTACGGGCAACCACTTCGTCGAAGTCTGCATCGACGAAGGGGGCGCGGTGTGGTTCATGCTGCACTCGGGCAGCCGTGGCGTGGGCAATGCCATCGGCAGCCTGTTCATTGAACTGGCGCGCGAAGACGCCATGAAAAACGACGTGCATCTGCCCGACAAGGACTTGGCCTACTTCGAGGAAGGCAGTCAATACTTCGGCGACTACGTGCGCGCCGTCGGCTGGGCGCAGAAGTTCGCGGCCATGAACCGCGAGGTGATGATGCAGTCGGTGGTCGAAGCCGTGCGCGGCGTGATCGCCAAGCCTTTCGAGACGCATCTGGAAGCGGTGAACTGCCACCACAACTACGTGCAGAAGGAACATCACTTTGGCGAGGATGTCTACGTGACCCGCAAAGGCGCGGTCAGCGCGCGCAAGGGGCAGCTGGGCATCATCCCGGGGTCCATGGGCGCGAAAAGCTACATCGTGCGCGGCCTGGGCAACCCGGAAAGCTTCGAGTCCTGCTCGCACGGCGCGGGCCGGGTATTGAGCCGCACCAAGGCCAAGGCCATGTACACCGTGGCCGACCACGAAGCCGCGACGCAAGGCGTGGAATGCCGCAAGGATGCAGGCGTGATCGACGAAACCCCCGCAGCCTACAAAGACATCGACGCCGTCATCGCCGCCCAGTGCGATTTGATCGAAGTGATGCACACCTTGAAGCAAGTCGTGTGCGTGAAGGGGTGATGGCGGGCCAATCGTTTGGTGGATAAACGCCTTCGGCGTTTATCCACCCTACGGGTTTTCTACCGCGTGGGCTTCTGGCCCCATCCCGCTTATTTGGAATAAGCGTTTGTTTATCGAAACATAATCTTTTACAGAACCGGGCGGTTCCTTCATATTCCCAGCACCTCAAAAACCATGAAGGAAAATCATGCTACGAAATCTGCTTCTGGCCGCCTTGCTGATTGCCCCGCTCGGCCAGGCGAACGGTGAATCCATACTCAATGTTTCTTACGATGTGACGCGGGAATTCTTCAAGGAATACAACCAGAAGTTCGTCAATTACTGGCAACAGAAAAACGGCCAGACCCTCACCATCAATCAGTCCCACGGCGGCTCGACCAAACAGGCGCTCGCGGTTGCGGATGGCTTGGAGGCCGACGTCATCACGATGAATCAGCCAGGCGACATCGACATCCTTTATCAACGCGGTATTGGCGACGCGCTGCTGACTTTTGAGAACGAAGTGCAGCTAATCAAGAACGAATTGGGCGGAAGCGATTTTGAAGTGGTCTATCCCAGCGTCAGCGTGCTGGTCGA
>JAITMI010000198.1 GCA_031277435.1 Pseudomonadales bacterium | reverse complement strand
GTGATGCGCCTTTTGTGTTTTAACTGAACGTGTTTTAACCAAATGTGTTTTAGCCAAGCCGTTTTAGAACCCCGTCATCAGAGAGGGCCAAAGGTAAGCCTCCATGCTGCAAAAAATTCGTGACACCACCAAGGGCGCCGCCTCCAAGGTCATCATTTACCCGCTCATCTTTATTTTTTCGCTGTGGGGCCTGGATACGATCGTCGGCAATATCACCTCCGCCACGCGCGGCATTGAGGTTGATGGCGCCGACATCAACGACATCGACATCGACCAACTGACGCAGCAAAAAGCCCAGGAATACCTGCGCGCGCTGCCGCCCGACGCCGACCTGTCCAACTACAGCGACGCCGAATTCCGCGAAGCCGCGGTCAATGAATTGATTCAGCGCACGCTGCTCAACCAGCTTGCCGAACGCAATGGCATGGCGATTTCTGACGACGCCATCGACTTTCGCATCAAGTCGAATCCGGATTTTCAAATCAACGGTCAATACAACGATGATCGCGCCAACCTGGTGCTGCGAAGCGTGGGTTATTCCAACGCCGACTATCGCGCGGCATTGGCCAGCGACATGCTGCTCAATCAGCAGCTTGCCGCGTATTCCACCAGCGGCTTCGCCACCAGCGGCGACATCGCGCGCATTGCCGCGCTCACGCATCAGAAGCGCAGCTTCCGCTACGTCACCATCGCGCTTAGCAGCGCGAATCAGGAACTGAGCGTCAGCGAGGACGACATCGCCGCCTATTACGCCGCCAACCAAAGCGCCTTCATGCGCCCGGAACAGGTGAAGCTGAGTTATATCGAACTCAACAGAGAAGCGCTGCTCGATGAAATCAGCGTCGATGAAAGCGCGGTGCGCGCCGCCTACGACGCGGAAGTCGCTACTTACAACGCAGCGATCGAACGCCGCGCCTCGCACATTTTGTTTGAAGCGGGCAGCGACGAAGAATACGCCGCCGCCGAGGCCAAAGCGAAAGAAGTAAAAGCGCGCCTCGATGCCGGCGAGGATTTCGCCGCGCTGGCGGCGGAGTTTTCCGCTGACACCGGTTCCGCGCAAGACGGCGGCGACGTTGGCTACACCACCGGCGACAACTTCACCCCAGCATTTGAAAGCGCCTTGCAGGCGCTCGCGGTCGATCAAGTGTCGGAGCCGGTGCGCACCGATTTCGGTTATCACTTGATCAAGCTGACGGAAATTTCCAGCGCCGATATTCCCAGCTTCGATGATCGCCGCGCCGATCTGGAACGCGCGCTCAAGCAAGGCGAGGCGGATGAACTGTTCGCGGCGCGCACCGAGGAACTGAGCAACCTGGCTTTTGAATCGCTCGATTTACAAGAACCTTCCACGCAGATGAACCTGCCGATCCAGAACACCGATTGGGTGGGCCGCACTGGCGGGGCTGACATCGCCGCTGGCGCTGGCGTCATCGCCGCCGCCTTCGCGCCGGAAGTGCTCGAAGAACGCCTCAATAGCGACGTAATCCGCATCGACGCCAACCGTAGCGTAGTCATCCACGTCGATGATCATCGCCTGTCCGAGCCGCGCCCGCTCGAAGAAGTGCAAGGCGAAATCACCGCGCTCTTGTTCGACCAAGGACTGCGCGAGCAAGCGCGCAGCTTGGGTGAAGGCTTCGTGCGCAGCTTGCAAGCGGGCGACAACATCGACGCCCTGTTGCAAACACAAAACCAAAGCTGGACCCAGGTGGACGCCGCCGAACGCAGCACGCCCGCCGGGCATCCGGAACTGATGGACGCCGTATTCAGCGCCCCCGCGCCCGCCGCCGGCGCCACCTTGGTGCAAGGCGTACAGATCAGTAGCGGCGACTATGTCATATTCGAAGTCCAATCCGTCACCCCCGGCACGGTCGCGGATTTCGAAGAAGGCGAGGAAGCCAGCCTGCGCAACTTCATCAACCAGCAAAGCGCCGCCAACGACTTCGTCGGCTTCATGCTCTCGCTGGAACACAGCGCCAAGATCAAAGGCAAGGAAAACTACCTCAGCAGCGTACCCGCCGCGGATGAGTTGTTGGACGAAGAGTTGTAAGGACGAAGAGTTGTAAGTTTGCCGCGGCGTCTGTTGAGCTTCGCAAGCTACGGATGTGGCAAGCCCACTGACGCCGCCAGCAAATCCGCCAACTGCGCGGGCCGCGACAAAAACGGGCTGTGACTGCAATCAAGTTGCAAAAGCTGCTGGCAAGGCTGGCGGCGCAGCATGTGGCGTTGTTGATCCAGGGGAATCACGCGGTCGCGTGTGCAGCATATATAAGTGCGTGGCACGCGCGCGAAATTGTCTTTATTCAAACTTACCCGCGCCGCCAGCGGCAAAGTGCTTTGTATGCCGAGATTGGCGACGGCCCAGGCGGCATCTTCGCTAGTGGCGTCGTGGTAAAAAAGCGGCGCGGCTTGGGTGGGGTCGAGCGTGCAGCTACGTTTGTCTTGGCTCATGCACAGTGCATTTTCAATGGGGAGCATCGCTTCCGTGCCGCGTTCGCGGGCGATCAGGTCGAATACGCTGTCGCCATCGCAAGGTAAATAAGCACAGAGATAAATTGCTTCGCGGATGCGATGGGGGCGCTCGCTTGAGCACGCCGCCAATATCATGCCGGCCATGCTGTGGGCGACGACGACGGCGCTTTGGTCCAGGCCGTCGAGCAAATCCAGTACCGCTTTCACGTAAGTACGCAGGGAGACTTTGTGCACCGGTACGCTGCTGGCGCCGTGGCCGGGCAGGTCGGGGCTCAGTACGGTAAGGCCGCGTTGGCGCAAGTGCGTGGCGACGGGATTCCAGCAAGCGCCTTGGTGCCAGGCGCCGTGCAGGAGTAATAGAGGAGGGGAGTTCATAGGTTTAATCCACGCTGTCCGGCATACGCGAACGGCTCCCTCCTCCGCTTGCGGGGGAGGGTTGGGGTGGGGGGAAACAATCTAAACGCAGCGGCAAAACCGCTATGCAGCGCCCCCATCCCCACCTTCCCCCGTAAACGGGGGAAGGGGCTGGCGCGGGCTGAAAGCAGATATGGTCTCAATCCCCCGGATTAAGCTCATGATTCATATCCAGCGCTGGCGCAGCGGCGCGCGGTTTGCCGACTTTCACGGCGGGGATGCCGGCTACGGTGGTATGCGGCTCCACGTCATGCAGCACCACTGAGCCCGCCGCTACCTTGGCGCCTTCGCCGATCACCACGTTGCCCAGCACGATGGCGCCAGCGCTGAGCAGGACGCCGGAGCGAATCTTGGGGTGGCGGTCGCCGGTGTCCTTGCCGGTGCCGCCGAGCGTTACGCCTTGCAGGATCGAGATATTGTCGTCCAGCACGCAGGTTTCGCCGATGACGATGCCGGTGGCGTGGTCCACCAGAATGCCGCTGCCGATGCGCGCGGCGGGGTGGATGTCCACGGTGAACACTTGCGAGATCTGGCTTTGCATATAGAGCGCCATCGCGGTGCGCTCCTGTTGCCACAGCCAATGCGCCACGCGGTAGGCTTGCAGCGCCTGAAAGCCCTTGAAATAGAGCAAGGCGGTGGAATAGTGGCTCACCGCGGCGTCACGCTGGCGCACCGCGAGCAGGTCGTTTTGTAGCGCGGTGACGATGGACGGATCACTCAAATGCGCCCCGGTGATGGTCTGGCGGAGGGTTTCCTCCGGCATGTCGCAGCAGGCGAGTTTGCTGGCCAAGAGATCAGCCAGCGCGGCGCTGAGGCTGTCATGGCGCAGGATGCGGCGGGAGAGGTAGCCGCCCATGTCTGGTTCATTGAAAAGCTGCGTTGATACTTCGTCGCGGATGATTTTCCACAGGTCGCCGCTCATCGGCCATCCCCCCTTTGTGAGCGCAAGGCGGGCGATTCTATTAAGGCGTTTGACCCAAGTCCAATCTCCGTCTCCCCCGCTGGAGTTGCCGCCTGCTAACTGCTATCTTCGCGCCCCCACGGCCCTGGCGGCCTTCGGTTTTCACGACTTTTCAGCGGAAGTTTTCCACTCATGTCAGTCAACAGCGTGGCGGTCATCGGCGGCGGCAGTTTTGGCACCGTAATCGCCAACATCATCGCTCACAACGGACACTACACGCAGCTTTGGATGCGTGACGCCGAGCAGGTCGAGTCGCTCAACCTCACCCGTCAAAATCAGCAATACCTGCCCGGCCACGACATTCACGCCAAGGTCGAGGCGATCCACGATCTGCGCGCGGTGGTGGAACTGGCGGAATTGATTTTCGTGGCGGTGCCAAGCGGCAGTTTCCGCTCCGTGGTGCGGCAAATGCGCCCGCATCTGCGCCCAGGGGTGATGCTGATCAGCGCCACCAAGGGCATTGAGGCGGAAACATTCAGACTGATGAGTCAAATTCTCGCCGAAGAAGTGCCCGGTGCGCGCAGCGGCGTGTTGAGCGGCCCCAATCTGGCCAAGGAAATAGCCCAGCGCAGCCCCACCGGCACCGTGGTGGCGAGCAGCGACGGCGAACTGCGCTATCTGGTACAGAACATCTTGCGCTCGGACACCTTCCGCGTTTACGCCAACGACGACATGCTGGGGGTGGAGCTGGGCGGCTCGCTCAAGAACATCTACGCCATCATCGCCGGCCTCGCGGCCACCAGCGGCATGGGCACCAACACCATCGCCATGCTGATCACCCGCAGCCTCACCGAAATGGCGCGCTTCGGCGTGCGCATGGGCGCCGACCCCATGACTTTCCTCGGCCTGTCCGGCGTCGGCGACCTGGTGGTCACCTGTTCCTCGCCGCTCAGCCGCAACTACCGCGTCGGCAAGGCGCTGGCTGAGGGCAAGGACATCGACGGCATCATCGCCGAGCTTGGCCAGGTGGCGGAGGGCGTCAACACGCTCAAGCAAGTCAAGGAGCGCGCCGACGAATTGCAAGTGCCAATGCCGCTCTGCGGGTCCTTGTACGAGATCATCTATAACAAGGCTCCCATCGACCATATAATTGCGTCTTTAATGCTGGAAGAAACCGAGCTTGACGTTGAATTTGAAGTTGGCCGCGCCAAACGCCTGCGGCCTTGAGACCAGGCGAGGCGTCGCCTTAGTGACGACGAGAGTGACGACGAGAGTGACGACGAGAGTGACGAGGTAAATACATGTCCATTGATCAGGAAGAGGTCAAACGCAATCTGCTCTCACCGGAGACTTGGTTACGAGTGCTGTTGATGGCGGGCTTCGCGGTGGCCGCCTGGCTGACCACTTTCGTGCTCATGGTGGTGATCCCGGTACAGGTGGTCCTGGTCTTGATTACCGGCGCGCCCAACGCCAATTTACGCCATTTTGGGCTGACCGCCACCGCTTACTTGTCCCAAACCTTGCAATTTTTGCTCTACAGCACCGAACACAAACCCTTTCCCTTCGCGCCGTTTCCGGATCCTTCCGGCGCGCCGCGCCCCAACGGCCCCAGCCAATGAATCTTTACATCTTGCGGCACGGCGAAGCCGAGCCACGCGCCGCCAGCGACAGCCTGCGGCAGTTGACCACGCACGGCATTGAGGAAGCACGCCAAGTGGCGCGGCAATTCGCCGCCAAAGGCGTGATTCTGGACCGCTGCTTCGTCAGCCCCTATGTCCGCGCCGTGCAAACCGCCGGTGAATTTTTGCGCGAATTGCATAGCGATGTCGCGCAGGAACAACAATCCCTGTTACGCCCCAGCGTGCGCGCCAGCGAAGTGATGCGTTTCTTGCAAGGGCAAGACGCCAGGCACATCCTGCTGGTGAGCCATAACCCTTTGGTGTCAGAACTCTGCGCCTTGCTGGTTGAAGGATCGGTCAACGATCTGCATATCCTGCATACCGCTGAACTGGTGTGCGTGTCCCTGGATCAGATTGGGCTGGGCATGGGCGCCTCGCCGTATCGTTTAGTGCCGGGTGGTTAGCGCGTTTCGAAACGGCGGCGATTCACTCACCGGATCAACGACAAAAACTCATTGCGCGTACTCTCCCGGTCCCGAAAGCCGCCCAACATGCAGGAAGTGGTCATCACCGAATTCTGCTTTTCCACCCCGCGCATCATCATGCACATGTGCTGCGATTCAATAATCACGCCCACGCCCTTGGCGCCGGTTTTCCGCATGATGGCCTCGGCGATCTGCTGCGTCAGTTGCTCCTGAATTTGCAAGCGCCGCGCGAACATATCAACGATGCGCGCCACCTTGGACAGCCCCAGCACCACGCCGTTTGGCAAGTAAGCCACATGGCATTTGCCGATGAAGGGCAACAGGTGATGTTCGCACAAGGAATACAGCTCGATATTCTTCACGATCACCATTTCGTTAGAGGTGGTGGGAAACAGCGCGCCGTTGATGATTTCATCGATATTCTGCTGATAGCCGCGCGTCAGAAAACGCATGGCCTTGGCGGCGCGCGCGGGAGTGTCAACCAGGCCGGGGCGGGAGAGATCCTCGCCAATATCGGCGATGATTTGGGCGTAAGCGTCTTTCATGCTGTCTTTTGTGCTGTCTGTCATGTTTGCGGTTAGTAAGGAATTGTTCAACGATTTTCTGGATTGCGGATAGACTGCGCACCCTACGCCAATAGCGGCGCTTACGAAAGAGGGTAAAAGCCGCGATGGCAACGATCACTACGGAGCACTATATCGCCCACTCTGCCGCGCAAATGGAGCAAGCGGAACTGTTTTTCGGCCACGGCACCGACAACGCCTGGGACGAAGCCTGCTGGCTGGTGGAAACCCTGCTCAAGCGCGACGGCATCCACGACATTCAGCCCGGACTGCCGCTGAGCCCCGCGCAAGTGGCCGCCGCCGATGCCCTGCTGGCGGAGCGCCTGCGCACGCGCAAACCGCTGGCTTATCTCTTGCGTGAAGCCTGGTTCTGTGGCCTGCCGTTCTACGTCGATGAGCGCGTGCTAGTGCCGCGTTCACCAATCGCCGAACTGATCCAAAACGGCTTTGAGCCCCTGCTGAAACACCCGCCGCGCCGCGTGCTCGACCTCTGCGCCGGCGGCGGCTGCATCGGCATCGCCTGCGCCCTGGCGTTTCCACAAGCCAGCGTCGTGCTGGCCGATATTTCAGCGGACGCGCTCGACGTGGCGCGCATCAACGTCGAGCGCTTTGCGCTGGGCGAGCGGGTAACGCTGCTGCAATCCGATCTCTTTGCCAAGGTCCAAGGCCACTTCGACCTGATCGTCAGCAACCCGCCCTACGTCGCGCAAGACGAATACGACGAATTGCCCGACGAATTCAAACGCGAACCGCTCTTGGG
>JAITMI010000343.1 GCA_031277435.1 Pseudomonadales bacterium | reverse complement strand
CAAAGCGCAGCAATACCTTGGGGTATTGCGAGCATTTGCAACGAAGAGCGGGCGCGTTTTGGCGGCATGAGCGGGCATGGCAGATTGACTCTCAGCCTCTCAGGATCGGGTTGTTCTGGCGCCGGCGCATCAGGATGTCGATCACCTGCCGGATTTCGGCGTCGCGGCCAATCAGCTTGCCTTCGCGCGCGTGTTGGCTTTGCATTGTTCGCAGAGGTCTTGAGGATTGGCCGCTTGTTGAGCCAAACCAGATCGGGCCACGCTTGTCGTCTCAGTATCGGAAATAGAAAGTCCCGAACTCGCCCGGGTCTTCTGGCTTGCGCTGCACCTTGGAAGACTTCACCAGATCAATGTTGCCGGGGTCAGGTAAGCCCAGTGTTCGGAAAACCTTCTCAGCCAAGCGAACGAAAGGCATCCATTTGCGTGCGAGGCTGATGCTCATCAAACCAAAGAAAGCATAGAGACCAAGCGCCACGTAATGAAACCCTGTCATAAGCGTAGGGAAAAATCTGGAAAATCCAACGGTACTCAATACAATGAGCAAAACCATTCCGAGCAATATTGCAACGCCAATAAACCACCATTTCACTACATTCTTTATGTGCCGCGCCCTGCCCCGCGAACAGTGTGGATACAGTGCAATGGTGTGGTCGCTCGGTCTCATAATGCCGCCAGCTTCATAGTGATCGTTAACCCATTCAGCGGCTACTTCTATTTGATCGCCTTCCTTAAAGGGACTGCGCCAAACCCACCCCTTCACAGGTTTCCCATCTAAATCAAACTCCACGTAATCGGCCTCTTCCTCAGTGCTGGTCGCATTGGCGGCTGTTGCAACCGCCGGCCCGCTCAAACCCGCCAGACCTGCGGCAATAGCGACAACACCCATTTTAGTACGATCACTATCGGTGAACACAAAATTCGCTATTGCTCGTGTGCATCGATAGTTACTGATCATGCCGCTAAGCTTGACGAGCTCACCTGCTTTCTGGACTTCATTCATTGTTGAAGCCCCATTTCCTTGAGCGCCTCGGTCAGCTTCTGATCTTGTTCATCACCAGTCTTGTAGCCGCCCTTTTTTGGATCATTTTTTTTACCAAATGCAGAATGATCAATCCATTCTTCGAGCGCATTGGGTGTAATTAACCAGATGATGACTTGAAGCCCAAACAGCCCCACCGTGACCCAGCCACCAACAGCCATTCCCAAAATACGCAAACCGATGATGGCAGCAGCACGCGCACCAACGGCGCGTACCGCTGTGCCGGCAGCCGCATTACCAGATAAGCGCCCAATCAGTGGGGCGGCATAGGTGAAGGTGGTTGCAAAAGTCAATGCACCAGCAGCAGCACCAACTCCTGCCTTCACAACAAATGCCCAGTAGAGACCCGTATACCCCTTACCATCCGCCTTTTTGGCATCGACTGCATCAAGCCACGCCCCAATAAACGTAGCTCCCCCACTAAGCACCCCACCCCACAACTTCAACTGCTGATACTTCCAACTCGCCGCTCCTCCCGCCAAAGCCTTCACTGGCGCCGACGCAAGATCAAGCGTCGCACTCGCCAGCGCCATCCCAGAGGCCAGCAGCATGAACTTGGTCTTCGTATCCCCCTCCTTGCACTCGGCCAGCAGCTTGGCGAAGTTCACCCCCTCGATCAGCCCCACCACCAGCGCCAGCCGCGCATCCTTGATCGCCTGCGGCGCGCGGACCTGATCGCTCGCCTTGAACTGACCCCACGCCGATCTCAGGTTTTCAGCCTGCGCGGTCCTCATCGCCGGCGTGTCCGCCTCCAAGAACGTGCGCGCCGTGCGAATGCGCCTGAGCGTTTCGGCACGACTGAGCCCATCGCCTTTGGCCTGCGCAATGATCAGGTTGATCGAATCCGCCGGATCGATCATCCCGCGAATGCTGAACAGGTGTTGAATGATCTTCTCGCTGGCAAAGTCGGCCAACTTGTCGATCCGAAACCCCCTGAATACCGCGTCGCCCACACTGATGGCGAATTTGTCCACCCCGCGCATGTTCACCGGCCTCAGGCGCGAGCCAAAGGCCTTTCCGTCTCCCGTGGTGGCCGTGCTTGGGTTGGCATTGAACAGGCTGTACGCCTTCTTGTAGGTATCCGCAAAGGTCTTCGCGCTCTTGGCCGTGTAGCCTGTCCAGGCCAGCACCGATGCCAGCGTCTGGTCGGTCTTGTGCTGCTTGGCTTCGGCCAGCGCCGTATCGAGTTCCTTGCGCACCGCCTCCTGATTGAGCGCCAGTGCACGCCACAACAGATTGGTGTCCACCGTCGCCTTGGCTTCCTCCACCCATTCTTCGAGCTTCTTCTTGCCCGCCTTGCATGAGCCAATGCCCCAGATCGCCTCGGCCACGCAGTCCTCGAAGATCAACCCGTCTTCCACGTTCTCGCCGTGGAAATCGTTGAAGGTGTCGATCAGCAGCGACGCTTCAAGCCACCTGAGCAAGGGCTGCGTACGCTGCTCGACGATTGCCTGAGCCTCTTGCTCGAATTTCTTGCTGTTGTCCACGAAGGTTTTGTATGACGGACGCAGGCGGTCTCCGTATTTTTTCCAGGCTTGCGCGGGAATTTCTTCGATGTTCTTCTTCCGCGCCGCAAGAGAACGATTCGCCTCCGCCTTGACCGCCGCGATTTCATTGCCGCGAGCGGGCTCGGGCATCCGGTTTGCGGACTCAAGCCGCTGAGAGAACAGACGGGTGGAGACATCACGACTCGCCCAATCTTGCAGGATGTCGCAGACTTCGAGTTCGTTCCTTCTCTGGGGTTCGGGCAGTCTGGCGGCATTCGCGCGGCGAGCCTGGATCGCCGCGGTGTTATTCACCCAGTCGCGCTGGGCTTTCAACTGGTTCTGCATAGGCTCCGCTTGCTTGGCCGCATACTCGCCGAGCGCGCCTTTGAGCCCATCGTAGAGATTGATCGCGCGCAGTTGCAAATCACGCTCATCACCGTATTTCTTGACCCAACCCGCCGCCTCGTTGCGGTAACCGTTGAGTTCGTGCGTGATGCCCACCGCATCCCACAGCGCCAGAACATGCGGCTTGCTGTCCTTGGCGCCCTTACCCTGACCTTTGCCGCGCCTTTGCATGTGCGCGACCGTCGATTCGGCCATGTTCAGGCGCAGGCGCCAAGGGTAGCGCGTGCTGATCCGGTTGAGCCGTCCCATGTCGGCAAGGCCGCTGTCCTCGCTGAAGGTGCCGATGTTCGCGTCATACGGAAATCCGACACTGGGGTCGTTCACCGTATATTCCAGCACCGCTTCGAGCGCGGCCTTGTCGGCGATGGCGCCGTGGCTGTGCTTGGCTCCCTTCGCCATCTCCGAGGGGTGCAGCGTTTGCATCCGCTTGTTGCGGATGCCCTTCTTGTTGTCTTGATAGTCCTTGAGCGTTTCATCGCTCCACTTGTGTGCGCTGAAAGCGATCCAGGTCGGACCGCATTTTTCAGGCTTCTCGATCACCAGATAGTGCACCGGGGTATTGTTCTGGCCGTGGCGCGAGCATTGCAGTACCGGCGTGCTTTGCGGCTGCGCCGATTGCGGGTCGGGTTGCAGTTTGAGGCTGCCGTCTTCGCCGACGCTGTAGCACTCCCATTGCTTGGAGCCACGCGCGTTCTTTTCGTAGTAGAGATAGAGGTAGCCCGCGCGCAGGGTGCGCAGCGCGTAATGGAAATCTTTACCCACGTCCACGCTCTTGATACGGTCACCCCCTGCCCAGCCGGGAAGGGTGGCGGCCGTGACGGCCTTGGGCACGACGGTATAACGCACCGGCAGAATCGGCAGTCCGGTGGCTTTGCATTGTTCGCAGAGGTCTTGAGGATTGGCCATGCTGAAGCTTCTCGGTGTTTCGTGGAGGGTCTCCCGCAATCAAGCGACGGTGTGGCGCGGCGGCAAGGATGCGATGATCCCGGCTTCGCATTCGCGCGCGATGCGTTGCCAGTCCTCATCTTCAAATTCTTCGATGAGGCTGGTGAAATAATCGTCCTCGCCGCGCGCTTCGATGCGCTCGCGCATGTGAGGATGGGTGTCGAAAGCCGGATGCACCCGCAATGCGCATAGCGCATAGGCCGCGAGATCGCGCCGGTCGCTGAAGCCGCAGGCGCGGGCGCGGCGCAGCGTATTGCGCACGGCGGTGCACAGGGAATCCAGTTGCTCGGGGTGCGCCGTCGCGCCGCCCCATTGGCGCAACGCCACATTCAGCGACTCAATGTTTTCGATGTCCTGCCACTGCTGCGCACTCAATCCCAGCGGCAGAAAAAGCGCGGGCTGGACGGGCTCCTGACCGGGCGCACCTCGCAACACGACAAGTTGGCCCGCAGGGTCGAGCAGCCAGAGAGTTTCGATGGGGCCGAGCAGTATCCGCCGCTGCGCGGGTTCAAGCAAATTCCACAGCCACCACAGCACAGCCGGGTCGTGCAATCGCAGCCAGAATGCGCTGCCATCTTCACGGTGCGTAATCATGACCGAGGCGAGATGATGCGCGACCTGCGCCGGCGGCGCCTTGCTTGCCAGCCAGCCGCCGATGCGCCGACCTGCGCCGGTGCGCAGGGCCGCGGGCTGTAGTTCGGTCAGTGCCTCGTACACGCTGCGTGCAAGATAGTCGCTGCCTGCCAGGGTCAGGGTATCGAGTTCCAACAGATAAGGCCGGTGCGATGGGTCGATGCCATAGCGCACGAACTTGACCGGCGTTGACGTCAATGCGCCCAACCCTTCGGCCAGCGCATCCCCTTCGGCGATTGACCGCAATACCGGATCGAGCAACAGCAAGAGCTTGCCAGTGGGCCTGTCGGCAAGCTGCAAATGAAGCTCGTTTGAAATGCGGCTGGCGGTCCTAGTCAAGGTGTCGTCG
>JAITMI010000090.1 GCA_031277435.1 Pseudomonadales bacterium | reverse complement strand
CGGCGCGGTCGGTATGCTCCACCACTTGCACCGCCGTATCCGGCAGACCGGCAGCGCGCAGCCCGCGCTGGATGCACTCGGCGATGGCGCGATTGGAATGAATGGATTCGGAACCGCCGCGCAGGATCGTGGCATTGCCCGATTTCAGGCACAGGCTGGCGGCTTCCACCGTCACGTTCGGGCGCGATTCGTAGATGATGCCGATGACGCCCAAAGGCACCCGCATCCGCCCTACCTGGATGCCGCTCGGCAGGTAGCGCATATCACTCACTTCGCCCACCGGATCGGCCAGTGCGGCCACCTGGCGCAGCCCTTCCAACATGCCGTCAATGCGCTCAGGGGTCAGTTCGAGGCGGTCGAGCATGGCGTCCGTCAGGCCCTTGCCGCGGCCATTGGCGAGGTCTTGCGCATTGGCGCTGGCCAAGGCGGCGCGCGCGGCGTCGATGGCGTCCACCGTGGCCAGAAGCGCATGGTTCTTTTCTTGCGTCTCGGCAGCGGCCAGATGCCGCGACGCCTGCCGGGCGCGCGCGCCCAACTGGTGCATGTAGTGTTTGATGGCGGAAGGGTCAGACATGAAAAGGGTCCGGCGCTGAAAAAAGTAAACCGCGATTATAGCCCGGAGATAGCCCGTTTAGAGGAGTGTGCCGTGTTTAATCAATTCCAGTTTGCGCGCACGCGATAAGCGCTTGATGCGCGCTTCCAGAGCGCTGGCGCTGGAACGGTCAGCCGCCGCGCAGCGCCACACCAGCTCCAAAGGCCCCTTGCCGCGCAGACTGCGCGCGCCGCGCGCGCTGCCTTCATGCTCGCGCAAACGCCGTTCGGGGTCAGTGGAAATGCCGGTGTACAAGCTGCCTTGCGCGGTGCGCAAGAGGTACACGAACCACGGCTTGGGTTGCGTAATGTTCTGCGTCAAATGTACATCCCAGGCCGCATCAAGGCGGCAAAGCTCGCTGGCAATTTGCGTAAGGAGCCGGTATAACTAGCCGCCCGATTGCGTTCTTCTCCGCCCAACCAACCAGGATCCGTCAACCCGATGTATACCATCCAAACCTTCAATAAAATTTCTGAAAAAGGACTGTGCCGTCTGCCCCGGCAGGAATATCAAGTAGGCCCGGATCAGCAGGATGCCGATGCCATCCTGGTGCGCAGCCAGGTGCTCAGTAGCGCCAATCTCAACCCCAATCTCAAAGCCGTGGCGCGCGCTGGCGCTGGCGTCAACAACATTCCCGTCGAAGAGTACACCAAGCAAGGCGTGGTGGTCTTCAACACCCCTGGCGCCAACGCCAACGCGGTGAAGGAATTGGTGCTGTGCGGCATGTTGCTGGCCTCGCGCGGCATCGTGCAAGGCATTGAGTGGGTCAATCAGCAAGACCCCGGCACCGACTATGCCGCGCTCAACAAACTGATGGAAGCGCAGAAAGCCAACTTCAAAGGCGGCGAACTGGCCGGCAAAACCATCGGCGTCATCGGCCTTGGCGCCATCGGCGCGCTGGTGGCGGAAGCGGCGATTCACCTCGGTATGCGCGTGCTCGGCTACGACCCGGCGATCACCGTGGACGCCGCCTGGCGTCTGGCCAATCAGGTGGAAAAACAGGAAAACCTCAATTCGCTGATCTCGCGTTCGGATTTCGTGACCCTGCATCTGCCGGCCATCGAAGCCACCAAGAACCTGATCGACGGCAAGATCATCAACTACTTCAAGAGCGGCGCCGTATTGTTGAACTATTCGCGCGACGCCATCGTCGATACCAGCGCGGTGCTCGAAGGGCTCGATAATGGCCGCCTCGGCTGCTACGTCACCGATTTCCCGATGCCCTCGCTGCTCAAGCATCCCAAGGCCATCCTGATGCCGCACATCGGCGCCAGCACCGACGAAGCCGAAGACAACTGCGCCATCATGGCGGCGGATCAACTGCGCGGCTTCCTCGAACACGGCAATATCCGCAACTCGGTGAATTTCCCGGCCTTGACGCTCGAACGCAGCGGCGCCGCCGTGGCCCGCCTCGCGGTGGTCAACCAGAACGTGCCGGGTATGCTCGGGCAGGTCTTGTCGATTCTGGCCAACCGCGGCATCAACGTGGTCGATATGCTCAGCAAGAGCCGTGGCGACATCGCCTACAACCTGATCGACCTCGCCGGCGCGCCCACCGCCGAAACGCTGGCGGAAATTCGCGCCATCGAACAGGTCGTCAAGGCCTGGACGCTCTGAGCCCCCCTTCCCTTTCACTCAACACGATGACACACAACCATGACTGATCCCGTTTACAACTTTGGCGCCGGCCCGGCCATGCTGCCCGTGCCGGTGATGCAGCAGATTCAACGCGAATTCTTGGATTTTCAAGGAATGGGCGTTTCCCTGATCGAAATCAGCCACCGCTCCAAGGAATTCGACGCGGTGATCGACCGCTGCGATGAACTGGTGCGCGAAGTGGGCCGCGTGCCCAGCAACTACAAAATCCTCTACACCCACGGCGGCGCGCAGATGCAATTCGCCGCGGTGCCCTTGAATCTTTTGGGGCTTAAACCCGCGCACAAGGCGGTGTACACCGAAACCGGCAACTTCTCCAAACTGGCGAACCAGGAAGCCAAGCGCTACGGCAACATCGTCATCGCCAGTTCCAGCAAGGACACCAAGTACGACCGCCTGCCGCCCTTCACCCGCGCGATGGTGGACGACGATGCGTCCTACGCCTTCATCACCAGCAACAACACCATCTACGGTACGCAGTACGCCACTTACCCCGACATGGGCGACATCCCGCTGGTAGTCGATTCCACCTCGGACATCTTCTCGCGCCCGGTGGATTTCAGCCGCACCGGCGTGGTGTTCGCGGGCCTGCAGAAAAACCTCGGCCCGTCGGGGATGGCGATGGTATTGGTGCGCGAAGACCTGCTCGGCCACGCGCTTGAGCGCACGCCGTCGCTGCTCGATTACAAGGTCTATGCCGACTCGCACTCCATGACCAACACCATCAACACCTTCGCCGTTTACGTCATGAAGCTGGTGCTGGAATGGCTCAAGGAACAAGGCGGCGTGGAAGCGATCGGCAAGCGCAACGAGGAAAAGGCGCGCACGCTGTATCAGGCACTCGACGAAATCGACCTCTACCAGGCCGTGGTACAGCCGGAATTTCGTTCACGCATGAACGTCACCTTCACCCTGCCCACGGACGAATTGACGGATATGTTCGTGAAGGAAGCGCAAAAGCAAGGTTTGTATGCCCTGAAGGGTCACCGCGTACTCGGCGGCATCCGCGCCTCCATCTACAACGCCATGCCGCTCGCCGGCTGCCAGAAACTGGCGGAATTCATGCGGGAGTTCGCGCGCACCAAAGGCTAAAAGGCGCTGACGCTGTACTGCGTACTGTAGGGGCAGGCCCCCGTGCCTGCCCTTGTTGACGGATGACGCGGAACGATGGGCAGGCACGGGGGCCTGCCCCTACAACAATCTGCTCAGAAATCTGCTCAGAAGTTGTCGCAAAAGCCCCGCTCAGCAACTGCGTTTATGGAAACCCACGCGGCACGGGGCCAGGGCCAGCGCCGGGGCGTGGAAAAGCGCCAGGGCCGCCGGGCGCGGCGCCCCCCGGCCCCTGGTCGCGGAAGCGCTC
>JAITMI010000070.1 GCA_031277435.1 Pseudomonadales bacterium | reverse complement strand
CCAAGCATCTTGCTCCCGCCACTTCCGGCAAGGAGAACTCACAATGGCTTGGCTCAACTCCACCGCACGTTATGGAACCCTGTCGCTGGCTTTGCACTGGTTGACGGCGCTTTTGATCGTAGCGGTTTATGCGCTCATGCACGTGCACGAGGCGCTGGGGCGAACGCCTGCCGCCGCCACGGCGGAACTGTGGCATTCGATGCTGGGGCTTTTGGTCTTGCTGTTGACGCTGATACGGCTGCCGCTGCGTTTCATGCAGCCAGCGCCAGCAATAGAGCCGCCGCTAGTACAGTGGCAGCACTGGCTGTCGCTCGCGACACATGGCGCACTCTACGTCTTAATATTATTGGCGATGCCGATCCTGGGCTGGCTATTACTCAGCGCGGAAGGCCACGACATTAGCTTTTTTGGACTGCCCTTACCCGCCTTGAGCGCCCGCGACCCGGCCCGCGCCGAAACGGTGAAGGAAATTCATGAGACCATCGGCAATATCGGCTACGCCCTGATCGCCCTGCATACCGCCGCGGCGCTGTACCATCACTACGTGCTGCGCGACAACACGCTGGTGCGCATGTTGCTCAAACGGAATTGACCGAGCCGCCAAGGCGCTGATTCCACGTACCTTGACCACGCAGGCGGGGGCCACTCATCAAGTGGTGTCCCCGCCCCGCCCCTGCGTTACAATCGCGCGCGATTACGCCAGAGCACGTCAAGGAGTTCCCATGCAAACCCGTCAACTCGGTCCTTTTACCGTTAACGCCATCGGCCTCGGCTGCATGAGCATGTCGCACGCTTACGGCACGCCGGATCCGGCGGAAGCCGAAAAAACCCTGCTGCGCGCCTTGGAAGTCGGTTACAACTTCCTCGACACCGCCGCGCTGTACGGCTTCGGCAAGAACGAAGAACTGCTAGGCCGCGTATTGCAAGGCCGCCGCAAGGAATTCGTGCTGGCCAGCAAGTGCGGCATGTTCAAAGGCCCCGACGGCAAGCGCAAAATCGATGGCCGCCCGCAAGTATTGCGGCAAACCTGTGAAGAAGCGCTACAGCGCCTGCGCACCGACGTTATCGATCTCTATTACCTGCACCGCCGCGATTTCAGCGTGCCGGTGGAAGACAGCATCGGCGAAATGTCGCGCCTGGTGGAGGAAGGCAAAGTGCGGCTGCTCGGCATGTCCGAAGTCTCCGCCGATACGCTGCGCAAAGCCCATGCCGTGCATCCTTTGAGCGCGTTACAGACCGAATATTCCTTATGGAGCCGCAACGCCGAAATCGCCGTGCTCGATACCTGCCAGGAGCTTGGCATCAGCTTCGTCGCCTTCAGCCCGCTGGCGCGCGGCTTCCTCACCGGCAAACTGACGGACCCAGCCGCGCAGCTCGAAGCCGCCGACATCCGCAAATTCATGCCGCGTTTTTATCCCGAGAATTACCCGAAAAATCTCGAACTGCTCAAAGGGTATAAAGCCATCGCCGATGAAGTAGGCTGCACCGGGGCGCAACTGGCCTTGGCCTGGCTGCTGCAAAAAGCGCCGCACATCATTCCCATTCCCGGCACGCGCCATGTGGCTTACGTGGAAGAAAACATCAAGGCGCTGAACGTAGTGCTCACTTGGTCGCACATGCAGCAGCTCGACCAACTGATCAATCAGCATACCGTGAGCGGCGAACGCTACAACGCCGCCACGCAGGAAGAAATCGACACCGAACAGTTTTAAACCGGCCCAACAACAATACCAATACCTACACCAATACCAATAACACTACAGGAGCAAAAGCCGCCATGACCAACGTTCTTACCACCAAAACCGCGCTGCTGGGTCTCATCCTCAGCCTATGCTGTCCGCTGTTGCAAGCGCAGCAGCCGCAGCGCCCGCTTTTGCCGCACAAGGCATGGTCTCTGCCCGGCTATCACGCGGTGCCGAGCGACAGCGTGTTCAAATTTCCCACCGATGTGAGCTTCGATTCGGTAGCCGCGCTGACCATGAATCCGGCGGGCAACCTCCTGGTACTGCAACGCGGGCCACATCCCTTTTTGGAATTCGCCGCCGACGGCAACCTCGTACGCACCTTCGGCGACGGCGCCAACTATAGCCGCACCCACGGCCTGCGTTTCGACAAGGACGGCAATTTGTGGGTGACTGACGTTGGTCTACATATCGTTCAAAAACTCGATGCCGACGGCAACGTACTGATGACGCTCGGCACCTCGGGCAAGAACGGCGTGTGGGATGAGGCCGCTGGCGCTCACCTCTTCGACCAGCCCAACGAAACCGCGATCGACAGCCAAGGCAATCTGTACGTCGTGCAAGGCCACGGCGTGGGCGAGCCCAAAGTGCTCAAGTTCAGCGCCGACGGCGCTTTCATCAAACAATGGGGCGGCCGCGGCACGGGCGAAGGACAATTTTTCGCGGCGCACTCGATCGAGATCGACGCCAACGACGTGCTCTACATCGCCGACCGCGAGAATTTCCGCATCCAGCGCTTCGACACCGAAGGCGCCTACCTCGGCGAATGGAAATACGAGGCGATGGTGTGCGGGCTCTATCTGCACGACGACGGCTACCTCTACATGACCTCCGGCTTCGACGGCGAATTCGGCAAAATCGACATCGAGAACGGCGCCCTGCTCGGCACGCTCGGCAGCCCCGGCACCGGCGTCGGTCAGTTCGGCGAGGCCCACTACCTCACGCTGGATGCCGCCGACAACGTGTACGTAGCCGACGTGGTAAACCGCCGCGTCGAAAAATACATCAAGGAGTGATATTTCATGCTGCGTTTCTTTCATATCCATAACGGGTTGATTCAGGAAATCCCCAGCGCCGCCGAGCCCACGTCAGAACAAACACGTGAAATCATCCGGCAAGCCGACTGGATCGACGCGCAGGAACCCGATGAAAACGAACGCGCATTACTGCAAACACTGCTCCATAGCGACCTGCCGGAATTCGACGAAGTAGAAGAAATCGAGGCTTCCGCCCGCTGCTTCGTCGATCAGGCCGGCATTCACGTACACTCCTTGTTTTTGACCCAAACCGAAGGCCGCCATCAAGCGGTGTCAGTCGCCTGCATTCTGCAAAAAGAACGCTTGATCACCATTCGTGAGGACGAACTGGCCGACTTCCGTCTTTTGCGTATGCGCGCGCGGCGCGGCCAGGTGGAATGTAATTCCGCGCAAGAATTGCTCGTAACCTTACTGGAACAAAAAGTAGAAAACCACGCCGACGGCCTGGAAGATTTGCACATGCAGCTCGAAAGCGTCAGCTACCTGGTACTGGAAGACGAGGAAGCGGAGCTCGAAGACGCCATCAGCCAGCTCTCGCGCCTGGAAGACCACAACGGAAAAATCCGCCTCTGCCTGATGGACACGCAGCGCAACATTTCTTTTCTGTTGCGCCACCTGCCCACCCAAGCCGAACGCACCGCCACCATGCGCGACGTGCTGCGCGACATCGAAGCCTTGATGTCCCACACCACGTTTTTGTTCGACAAAATCAACTTCCTGATGAGCTCGACGCACGGTTTCATCAACATCGAACAAAACCAGATCATCAAGATTTTCTCCATCGCCGCCGTGATGCTGCTGCCCCCCACCATGGTCGCCAGCGTCTATGGCATGAACTTCGTTCACATACCCGAACTACAATGGGTTTCCGGCTATCCCTTCGCGCTAGGCTTGATGCTGCTCTCTGGCGTGGCTCCGTATTTGTATTTCAAACGTAAGGGGTGGTTGTAACCTGCACACGGAACGAAACAAAGAGAAGAAATAACATGAATAAATCCCAGCAAATTTTTACGATGAGCACCCTGCTCGCCAGCCTGTGGCTGCCTGCTTCCCTGGCGCTAGCCGATACCATTGAGGTCGCCATCAACGGCGAAGACCAGCTATCGCTGAATTACCAACTCGATGAACCAGTCAGCGCATTTGAGTTCGCGGTAAATAACGACACCTTGAACGGCACGCGCGAGCAATACTGGCAAGTGGAGGAAGGCTTTGTTCTGAGCGACGGCAAAATCACGGCGCAAGATCAAGGCAGCTTCGACCAATTCAGCATCAGCTTGGCTCCCTTTTATGCCCGGCTTGACCGGCAATATGAGCATTACACCAAACTTGCCGATGGCGCTTATGTCATCTATTTCCCCTATTTTCCCGGCGCCAGCATGCAAGACCTCCGCGTGATTTTCACGCGGCAAGATGGCCGCCAATACTCTTTGGATGCGGCTGAACTAAACGGTACCTATTTGTTTGAGACGAACGGTACAAATGAGTCCATGCGGAGCCGCTTCATGTCTTATGTCGATGGTCAGGCGCAAGAGATCGCGGAAGTACGTGCCATCGTCG
>JAITMI010000033.1 GCA_031277435.1 Pseudomonadales bacterium | reverse complement strand
TCCGTCATTTCATCCATCGAGAAGTGCCCGCCTTCGCGGCCGTGGCCGCTGTTTTTGACGCCGCCGAAGGGGATTACGGGTTCGTCGCGCACGCTGGGGCCGTTGATGTGTACGGCGCCGGCTTGCAGGTTTTCCGAGAGGAACATGGCTTTTTGCAGGTCGTTGGTGAGCACGGGCTGGGGTGTATTAGATTTTCTCCACGATCGTATGAATACGAGCTTGCATCATTCGGGAAAAAATGAAAGAAATTCGCGAAAAGGCATCTGGTTTTGAAGCCGTCTTTGCTCAAAATATCCGCGCTCCTTCCGGAGGCAGTAATACGAGTTCGTAATTGAGCGCCTCAAAACCAGGATTGACGATCTCCACCCGCAATTGCAAGGAGCGCTGCGAAGGCAATTCCGTAGTGCCGCTCGATTCGGGCGGCAGATATTGCTGCGGGGTGAACACGCGGCTCGCCACGACGACATCCTGCGTGTCGCGGAAAATCAGCTCAATGTTGGGCAAGGGTTGAGTGGCGGCGCCGTTGTTGCGCAGGGTCGCGCTGACTTCGAGCGCATTGGGCTGCGTTGGGTGAATCCGTACCACCAAGGAGTCGGCGCTCAGCGGCGATGGCGCCGGCGTCGTCGCCGTTGGACAGTCGAGCAAGCCGCACACGAAGGGACGCAAGAGTTCGAAATTGGCATTTTGGCTGAGCCGTTCGAGATTGGCGTTGATGAGTTGCAGCGCCAACAGTAGCACCAGCGCCACCAAGCCCAGATTCAACAGAAGTGAGGCAAAAAAACCGCGCCGCGCCGGGGGCGGGGCAAGTTGCGCCGGGGCTTCGTCGAAATCATCGGCATCGTCGTCACCCTCATCGCTTGCCGCGTGGGCGCCATGTAGCGGCGCGGTGGAGCGGGAGCGTCGTGGAGGGTAGTCTTCGTCATCGTCGCCGTCGAGGGCGGAGAAACCGGGCTCTTTTGGCGCGCCGTCGGAAAATGCCGAAAAACTTGGCATGTCGTCGTCGAGGTTCAGTACGGGTTCGCGCAAGGAGGGCTCGTGGTCTTCGTGTTCCTCGTCTTCTGGTTCTTCGGCATCCTCGTCTTGGTCGTCATCCTCGGAGTCGCCTTCTTCGCCGTCCTCGGGTTCTTCATTATCTAGTTCCGCAGCGTCCTCAGGTTCGCCTTCGTCCTCGTCTTCGAAGTCTTCATCGCTATCCTCTTCATCGCTCCTGGATTGTTCATCATCCAGTTCCTCGTCTTCCAGCTCCGCTACGTCCGCGGATTCGTCGTCTTCGAAATCTTCATCATCGTCATTGTCGTATTCGTGATATTCGATGGCGGCGCGCAGTTCCTTGTCGCTAAGCGGCTGATCGAGCAGGGGTGGCGCCGGAGCGGTTTTCACCCGGATTTCATTCTCGGGCGCGGAAAACACGCTGAGGCAGGAGCCGCAGCGTACCTGGCCTTGCGCCAGCGCCAATTGGTTACGGTTGACGCGAAAACTGATGTGGCAATGCGGGCATTGGGTGAGCAAGGAAGCCATGGGGGTTGCGGCCTGTCGCGGCGAAAAAAACTGGCACATGGTAACGCAATCCGCCGCCGGGGCCATCTTTTGGTGGTGGTGGGGGGGGGCAATCCTCGTGCGGTGGAAGTTCGTGGTCCTTGAATGTGGCTCAGTCTGGTGCAATCAGCGTCAGTTTGGGGAAATAGGTTCGATAACGCGCGGCATCTCGTGTCATGAGCGAATATCCCGCGACCGCCGCATAGGCGCCGATGAAAAAATCCGGCAATGGAGAAAGCCGTGTGCCGCCCCGGCGGCGATAGGCCAAAAACACCTTGCCTGCTAAAAAAGCAGCTTCATAAGGAAGCGCTTCATGGTCGCGGGCAGGGCGGCGTTGAGATCTTCGATTCGCGAATAACGCACGGAGACTTCCGCGTAGATGACCGGATTGATGACGAGCCGGTAACGATCGGCGGCTGCCTCGATCGCTTGCGTCGACCAGTCGAACCAGCGTGCATCTTCGGTCATAACATCAAGCAGGACGTTGGCGTCGATCAGCACCGCCGCCATTCAATCGCCCCGCGTCAGCGCCATGAAGGCATCGGTACTCAGCGTAACATCGCCGCGTCCGCGCAGATGCGCGACGAGCCGCGCGCCACGGCCATCCTGCTTGCGGGGTTTGGCGCGCACGATGCGCACGACCTTGCCATCGAACTCGAAGTTGACTTCCGTGTGCGGCAACAAGCCCGCGCGTTCGCGGATGTCGGCGGGAATGGTTACCTGACCTTTGGAGGTGATGCGCATGGCTGGGCTCCTTACTCTTATGTGTAAGAGTAAGGAGTGAGGTGTTGATTTTCAAGCTGCTAATGCTGGCGTTCTCTAAACCCTTATCTCTCTTCGCGGCGGCCACAAGGGCTATAACGGTGATGGTGACAGCACAATCGGCTCTCTTTCTTTTCCAGGCGTCTTGTGGTGACGCCACATTTCTTTGTAGAGACGTTCCAAATCTCGCGTGAAGCGGCGGGTGTCGAACAGCGGCGAGCTTTCTGTCGCGGCTTGCAGGCGCTGCCGAATTGCCGTGAGTTTTGTCCGGTCATGCGCGAGTGACAAGGCCAGCTCGGTATAGTTTTGTGCGTCGGTAGTAATCAATTCAGCAAAGTCATGCGCGCTCAGCAGGCTGGCGGCAACGCGGCTTGTAAAGGTTTCCCCCATGCGCGTCACGATCGGCACGCCCGCCCACAGGCCATCGCTTGCCGTCGTATGCGAGGTAGAGGGATAGGTATCGAGCAATAAATCCACGAATTTAAGTCGCCCCAAGTGGCTGTAATGTGAAACGCTCGGTGCAAAAATAAGCCGCTCCGGCGTCACGCCAAGCAGACTGGCTCTGTGCCGCAAATCAAGTTTGTATGCGTCCGTCTTGGGGTCCAATAACCATAGAACGCTGCCGGGCGTTTGCGCCACGATATGGCACCACTGAGTAAAGGTTTCTGGATTGATTTTCTCCAGTTTACAGAAGCAGCCATAAATGAAACCCACGGCAGGCAAGCCCTCTTCAGTTCTGGATAGGGCGTCCAATATCTCGCGAGTATCGTCGTTGGGTTGATAGCAATGCGGCATCAAGGCCAAGGTTTCGCTGAAATGCGCGGCATGTTCAAGCGGCGTCACTACCGCATCGCCAATGATGTAGTCCGCCAGCCGCGCATCACCCATCGTGCCAGGGTAGCCAAGCCAGTTTACCTGGATTGGCGCGGGTCTTTGGCAGAGGATGCCGCGTCTGGCTTCACCCGCGTGGCCATTGAGATCGACGAGAATATGGATTCCTTGCTGCCGGATATAGGCGGCGGCCTCGGCGTCGGTGTAAGAAGCGAGATTATGGTAGCGCAGCGGAAGGCTGCGAAGCTGTTGCAGATAGCGCCCACCAAAGCCGCGATTGATGGAAAACAGTTCCACCGCCACGTCCGATCCAACATGCTGTTTCAGTACGCCGGCCAAGAGGAACATCGTGGCATGGGGGCGGAAGTCGGCGCAGAGGTAGCCTACTTTCAAGGGTCCGTCACCACATTGAAAATCTGCTATTTTGCCGGAAAAATCGTTACGAAAAGTTGCTTGAACGAACTTGTA
>JAITMI010000404.1 GCA_031277435.1 Pseudomonadales bacterium | reverse complement strand
ATTTTGAAACTTGTATGAGTATCAAGCATTTATTTTTTGGATAAATGTTAACAACCTTGACGTTTTGGAATGTAAAGGTGGCGCTAGAACTCGTGCTTCGTCGCATTTCTTGCTTTGTAGATTCCGCGGTTTCGCGCCGCTGCTCGCGGAGTGATCTACCGGAAACAAAAAGCCCGGTAAAAACCGGGCTTTTTGTTTTTGCGGCAGTTCTTGCGAAACTTATTCCCCGCGACGGCCACCAAAGATTTGCGTGCCATCTTCGAGCGCGATGCCGCCGGTGTAGCAGGTGTGGGAGCCATCACGGGCGGGGTTGGCTCTGGCGAATACCACTTTGCTGCCGATCGGCAGGTCGGTACGCTTCCAGCCGGCGCGCAGCAGACGGTTGGGGTTGGTGCCGGTGGTGCATTGCCAGTGTTCCACGCTGCCATCTTCCTTGGTCACGTCAACGTAGTACCAAAGATGCGGGTTGGCCCAATCGAAGGCCGTGAGCGTGCCGCGCAATTCAAAAGTTTGGGATTGATCGAACTCGCCGGTGATGGAGTGATGCGCCAGAACCGCCGGTGCGGTTACCGCCGCCAGCAATGCTGAAGCCAGAAGTGAAATGCGCGATCCGTTCATGATGTGACCTCTCGGTGTCGTCGTTTCGGTGTTGTCGTTGTAATGTCGCTTGGGTTGTAAGCCGTTCTGGGCCTAGCCCCCATTGTGCCGTATTCCGCCGCGAAAGCGAACCCGGTGAACGGTAGCACAGTTTGTCCCCGGATTGCCTTAAGTCAAAAACCTGAAATGCTTAAGCCAAAGGCGTGAAAATCTTAAGCCAAAGGCGCAAAAGAAAGTTCACGGGGGTTCCCTTTAGCCTTGCCATTGGGTTTATCATCGCGGTTCGCTCAACGCGAGCGCCTATCATCACAAAAAACAGTCCCGCAGCGGAGGAGTTTATGCGCAGTTTCAAACAAGGCTTGGTATTTGCCGTATTTTTTGCATTATTGGGTGGTCAGGCGCTGGCCGCGGCAGCCGAGGGCGGCGGTGCGCCACGCGGGCCGGCGGCGCGTCCGGGTTTGTTCTTCGAGGAAACCTGGAAGCAGGTGGCCAAAGGCGGCGAGAACCCGATCTTGCCGGCGCACATGGTCAACCGGCATCTGGAGCTGAAGCTGTACGGCCCCGATAGCGCGAAGCTGGCGGTTACCGGCGTGGCGGTGGGCGAGCCCGGCTACGACGCCAACCCGATCCACACCTGGAGCGGCCTCTGCGGCGCCGGTTGCACCTTCGCGTTCCGCGACCGCAATTCCTATGCCGATCTCACCGGCGCGGCGCGCGTCATGGTGCAAACCAAGACCTCGGGCTTCCACAAGATTCATCCCTTCATCAAATTGGCCGATGGCTCCACCTATATTGGCGACATTGAACTGGGCCAGACCAGCGACTTCCTGTTCGAGGAGTTCCGCTTCGACCAAGTGCGCTGGATGGCCTTCGACACCGAGCTGGCTGTAACCAGGGGCAACCTGATTGACCGCGTCGATCTGAGCAAGGTCGATGAAATCGGCTTCACCGATTTGCAGCCGGGCGGCGGTCATGGCCCAGGCGGCTGGTCCGACGTGGCGGTGATCCGGGTTTACGGTAACGCCGTACCGCGCTAAGCGTTCGTTTCCATTGCAAGGGCCGCCACGCGGCCCTTCGCATTTTTATTCGCTGCTCCTTTTCAATTAAAACTATTAGCGAGGATTGCATGTCTTTGTTTTTATCGCGCGTTTGCGCCGCCGGCCTCTTGGCGCTGAGCGTCGCCATTCCCCTTACCAGCCAGGCGCAAGACGACCCCGGCGAAGCCTTGTTCACGCAGCGCTGCGCCGCCTGCCATGTGAACCCGGACCCGGCGGTGAACGCGCACGCGCCGACCCGCGAGGACATGGCGCGCTTCACCCCGAATTCCATTTACGCCGCGCTCACCGATGGCCAGATGCGCTTGCAGGTCGCCGATGTGAGCGACGAACAATTGCGCGCCGTGGCACGTTTCCTCACCGGCAATGAGGTGAGCAATCAAACGCTGGAAATCACCAGCAACCTTTGCCCCAGCAATCCGCCGCTGCTCGATCCGCAAGCGCGTGGGATTTGGAACGGTTGGGGCCCGGATGTACACAACACGCGCTTCGCCGAAAACGGCGGTTTGAGCGCCGCCGATCTGCCGAAACTGCGCCTGAAATGGGCCTATGGCCTGCCCGGTGAAACCCAGCCGCGCGCGCAACCGGCGATCGTTGGCGGCCGCGTCTACGTGGGCAACAGGGCAGGGGGCTTGTATGCGCTCGACGCCGAAAGCGGCTGCACGTATTGGAGCTATCTGCCGCGCTCCGGCATTCGCAGCGCCTTGACGGTAGGGCCGATCACCAAGGCCGATGGCAGCGCCGGTCAGGCGGTGTTCTTCGTGGATATTCTCGCCAATGCCTACGCGGTCGATGCGCAGACTGGCGAAGCGATCTGGGTACGTCAGGTGGAGTCGCACCCGGCGGTACGCGGCACCGGCTCCGTCACGCTGCACGAAGGGCGGCTCTACGTGCCGATGACTGGCATCACCGAGGAAACCACCTCCTCCAATCCCGATTATTCCTGCTGCACTTTCCGCGGCAGCCTGAGTTCCTTCGACGCCAACACCGGCGATCTGGTATGGAAGTTCTACACCATCGGCGAACCGCAATTGCGCGGTAAAAGCAGCACCGGCGTGGATCTCTATGGCCCCGCCGGCGTCGGCATCTGGAGCGCGCCCACGATCGACGCGGCGCGCGGCCTGATCTACGTCGCCACCGGCAACGCCTACGCCGAACCCGCGCCGCCCACGGCGAACGCGATTCTCGCCATCGGCATCGACAGCGGCGATCTGGTGTGGTCGCAACAGCTCACCCCGAATGATGCCTGGATCTCCGGCTGCCGCCCCGGCACGGAAAATCCCAACTGCCCGCGCGACATCGGCCCCGACTTCGATTTTTCCGCCTCGCCGGCCTTGGTGGTGTCGCCGATGAACAAAGAAATGCTGGTGGTTCCGCAAAAAAGCGGCCTGGCGTTCGCGCTCGACCCGGCCAATAACGGCGCATTGCTCTGGCAATACCGCGCCGGCCCCGGTTCCGCGATTGGCGGCGTTTGGGGCACGGCGGTGGCCGAAGGCAAAGCCTATGTCGCGGTTGGCGGTTATCAGTTCGAGGAACGCGGCGGCATTCACGCCATCGATCTCGACAGCGGCGAACGCCGCTGGTTCACCCCGCCACAGCCCTTGCTGTGCGAGCCCGGCGTAGGTTGCAGCCAAAGCCAGTCCGCGGCGGTCACCGCGATCCCCGGCGCGGTATTCTCCGGCTCCGCCGACGGCGGTATGCGCGCTTATGATGGAACGACTGGTGAAATTCTGTGGAGCTTCGACGCCAACGGTGCATTCGACACCATCAACGGCGTCCCCGCCAACGGCGGCTCCTTCGACGGCGCCGGCCCCGTGGTAGCTGATGGCGTGCTGTATTTCCTGTCCGGCAGCGGCGGCTTTACCGGCAGGGCGGGGAATGTGCTGTTGGCGTTTGAGGTGGAGGAGTAGGGCGGGCTTTAAGCCCGCTTTGATCCATCAACCCGCCTGCCTGCGCCTGAACAAAGGCAAGGGCTCCTCAACGGTGCTTTGGTATGAGGTGGTGTAATCGTGCACCGCCTTTTGGGCGTCTTCCAGTTTCACTGAATCTTGTAAATCAAAACTGGTGAAACCGCAGCGTTTGAGATAGAACAATTGGTCGCGTAATACATCGCCGATGGCGCGGATTTCGCCCGTATAGTGGTAATGCTGGCGCAGCGCCACGGCGGTGGAATAGGAACGGCCGTCCATGAATTTGGGGAAATTCAAGGCCACCAGCGGCAGGGAGGGGAGGGCGGCGGCGATCAGTTCGGCGGTTTCGTCGCTGTCGAGCCATACGCCGATAGTACGGCCGCTTTGCCGCAATTCATTTTGATGCGCGTTCCAGAGCGCCGCCGGTACCAGCAAGTGCTGGGACGTTTCGGCCAGCGCCTGTTCCAGCGTTGCGTCCTTGGGCAGCAGCGTCCAGGGGTTGTCGATGGGCCGGGCCTGGGTATCAATCAGCTTGGGCATAGACGTGCTCCTTGAAGGGCGCAAGCCCAATCCGGTTGAAAGTGTCGATGAAGCGTTCGGCGCCTTCGCGGCGCACTAAGTAAACTTCCAAAATTTTGTTCACCACGTCAGGAATTTCCTCTTGCGCGAAGGAGGGGCCGAGCACTTGCCCGAGCGCGGTTTGCCGTTCGGAAGATCCGCCGAGCGCGATCTGATAAAACTCCTGGCCCTTTTTATCCACGCCCAGGATGCCGATGTTGCCGACGTGATGATGACCGCAGGCGTTCATGCAGCCGGAAATATTGAGCGTGATGTCGCCGACGTTTTTCTGGAACGAAAAATCATCAAAGCGGCGCTGGATCGCCTCGGCGACTGGAATCGACTTGGCGTTCGCCAGCGAACAATAGTCGCCGCCGGGGCAACTGATGATGTCGTTGAGCAGGCCCGTATAAGGCGTCGCCAGATATTCCCGCTTGAGCGCCTGATATAGCGCCGGCAAGTCACACAGGCGCACGTCGGTGAGCACCAGGTTTTGTTCGTGCGTCACGCGCAGTTCGCCAAAGCTGTAAGATTCAGCCAGTGTGGCCACGAATTCCATTTGCTCGGCGCTGAGATCGCCCGGCGCGGAACCGGTGGCCTTCAAACACAAGGTGACGATGCGGTAGCCCGGTTTTTTGTGCGCGCTGACGTTGCGCTCCATCCACTGCGCGAACAGGACATCGCGCTGCAACAATTGCGTGACTTCGTCGTCGCTGTCGCTCAATTCTTGATACGGGGGATCGACGAAATACGCCTTGCAGCGTTCGACTTCTTCGCTCGTGAGCGTAGCGGGGCCGTCTTTGCTATATAGCCATTCGCGTTCCACTTTGTCGCGGAAAACCTCGGCGCCGAGTTCCTTCACCAGAATTTTAATGCGCGCTTTGTATTTGTTGTCGCGGCGGCCTTCCTGGTTGTAGATGCGCAGGATGGCGTCGAGATAAGTCAATAAATGTTGCCAGGGCAAAAACTCGCGGATCACCACGCCAATCATCGGCGTGCGGCCCAATCCGCCGCCAACGAGTACCTGAAAGCCGGTTTCACCTGCGGTGTTTTTGTGCAGATACAGGCCGATGTCGTGCACCTGAGTGGCGGCTTGATCGCGTTCGGTGCCGCACACCGCGATTTTGAATTTGCGCGGCAGATTGGCGAATTCCGGATGGAAGGTGGACCACTGGCGGATGATTTCGCACCAGGGGCGGGCGTCTTCGATTTCGTTTGGCGCGACGCCGGCGAATTGATCGGTGGTGGTGTTGCGGATGCAATTGCCGCTGGTCTGGATCGAGTGCATTTCGACCTCGGCCAGTTCACTGAGGATGTCGGGCACTTCGGCCAGATTGGGCCAATTGAACTGTACGTTCTGGCGCGTGGAAAAATGCGCGTAGCCTTTGTCGTAGTCGCGGGAAATCCGGGCGACCCGCCGCAATTGGCGCGCCGACAGGCAGCCATAGGGAATGCACATGCGCAGCATCGGCGCCAGACGCTGAATGTACAAACCGTTTTGCAGGCGCAGCGGCAAGAATTGGCCGCTTTCCAGCTCGCCGGCCAGAAAACGCCGCGTTTGATCGCGGAAGGCGGCGATGCGGTCTTGCAGCATCTGGTGGTCGTAGTGGTCGTAACGGTACATAAGTTGTGCTTGCTATAAGTTACTTGGAAACTGGCTTTATCCCAGTCGAATCATTAAAATCGCCGCCCATTCCACCCCGCCGGCACTTCATTTTTCGCGAGAGCAGACCATGAGCCAACACGATCAGTACAATCTTCAGCAGCAAGAGCCGGACCCCGCGGATAGCCGCGCCGACGCCATCGCCGCGCTGTGCGCCGTTCTTATCGCCGTCTGTGGCGCGCTGTTCTATATCAGCCAGCAATAAGTTTTCCTTCCGCTTTGCGCCTGGGCGTCTCGCTCAGGTATTGCTGAGCACCGTGCGCACGATCAGCATCAGTATCAGCACGAAAACTAGGGTAAAGATCAAGGCGGCGATCACGAAGGGCAGAAACTTGCCCTGCGAAAAATCCCGCTCACGGTTGTCCCGGTGCTGTACGCCAAAACTGGCTTGCAGCACGCTCAACATCACGCGCCAAAATGGAATCTTGCGCGCTGCTTCACTGTCTGGGGTTTTGCTTTCCGGCTGTTGCTGATCCACAATGCGCACCACTTTTCCTGAACTGACGGCCCTATGCTGACGGCCACTTTACGAAGTGGGCGGCATTCTACCCTAGCCGCCGCCGTACCTTGTAACACCAGGGCGCTTTTTTGGCGCCAAAGCACGGATATTTCCGATGATTGAAATCACTGAATCCGGTCAAAGCTACCTGCGCGACTTGCTCGCCAAACAAAATTGCGAAGGCATCGGCATTCGCGTGTTCGTGCTCGATGGCGGCACGCCGCGCGCCGAAACCTGCCTGGCCTTCTGCCGCCCCGGCGAACAGGAAGCCGACGACGAAGCCTACGACTACGACGGCTTCCGCGCCTTCGTCGAAACCAAGAGCAAGCCCTATCTGGAAGAAGCAGTGGTGGATTTCGCCAAGGACAGCATGGGCGGGCAACTCACCATCCGCGCGCCCAATTCGCGTATGCCGCGCATCGGCCCCGGCAGTTCGCTCGGCGACCGCATCAACTATGTACTGTACAACGAAATCAACCCCGGCCTGGCCCAGCACGGCGGCAACATCACCTTGGTGGAAGTGACGGCGGACCAAGTAGCGGTACTACGTTTCGGCGGCGGCTGCCAAGGTTGCGGCCAGGCGGATGTGACCTTGAAACAAGGCGTGGAAGCGACGCTGCTGCGGCATTTTCCTGAGCTAAGCGCGGTGCGGGATGTGACGGATCATAGTAATCAAGAGAATGCTTATTTCAAATAAGCGTTGCCGCAACTTTCCCGCGCAAGCGTATAGACCGCCACTTCGGGAATCACGAAATGCGACTGGAAGATGCGCGTTATTCCCTGATTTTGGCGAACAGTGTCTCAGCGCTGATTGTCAGATCAACCGAAGTGAAATAGACAACCATGCCCTCGTCAAAACGGTGCAGCACCCAGAGCCCGTCAGCGCCCTTGAGGTAGACGGTGGTACGGCGTATGTCTAGGTCGATGAAGGCAATTTCGCGCATCGAGGGGATATCCTGGTAATAGCCGAACTTTTTCCACAGATCATGGTTGGCGGTGCTCGGTGACAGCACTTCGATAATCAGCAGCGGTTCATGCAGGATATATTGATCCCGCTCTTGCCGGTCGGCCTCGCCGCAGGTCACCACTACATCGGGGTAGAAAAAATCGTGCTTGTTGGCGGCGGCGACTTTCATATCGGAGATGTAGACGTCGCAGGGAGTAG
>JAITMI010000398.1 GCA_031277435.1 Pseudomonadales bacterium | reverse complement strand
ACATTTTCCAAAGCGCACGAAACCACTCTCAACGATCCCAGGTGAAATACACCTTTACCCGCGCTGACACTGGCGCTTCTGGCCCCGGTGCGGCCAGTTCAAAGTTCAGCCCCTCGTTGGGGATGGCGGCGGAACCGAAGGGCAGGTAGGGGTTGAGGTAGCGCGCGGGGGCGGCGTCGCTGAAACTGGAGATCGTGGGATAGGGCGTGGCGCGTACCGGCCTCATGGCGCCGTTTTCGATTGCGTAATATTGCAGGCCCTCGGGGAAATCCTCCAAGGAAAATGCGGCGTCGGCGGAATGGTTGCTGCGCAAGAGGCGCTCGTACAGGCGGTAGCCGAGGCTGCCGTCGCGGTTGACGCGGTAATCGAACAGCGAACCCATCGACTTGTAGCCTTCGCGCGCCTCCCCCGGCAGAAATTCATTGCTGAGCGTGTAGCTATATAAAAGCTGCCTGTCCTCAAAACGCAGCGCTTCGCCCGCCGGGCTGCCCTCGCCGCAGCGCTGGCGTTCCTCGGCGCTCAACTCCACCGGGTAATACGCGGGGCGGCGCTGAAAGCACATTACGGCGAGAAATTCATCGCGCAGCATGGTTTGCGCCTCGGCGTCGAATTCGTAGTGGCGCCAGCCGGCGTCATCCTTGTAATAACTCTCAGGCACCGCGGCGAGGTCGAATTCCTGCGGGTTGGGGTCCACCAACAACAGAAAACCCTGGCCGGGGCCGAATTGTGACGGTTCGTTCTGGCTCCACAGATAAGAACCGTTGTAGTACCACATGAGCACGCCGCTACGGTAACGAAAATCCACCGCTTCCATCGCGCCGCTGTCTGGATTACGGAAAAAACTGAAGCCGGGGCCGTCGAGACTCCGGTCGTAGTTGTAGGCATTGGCGTATTGCGCGTAAGGATCGCGGTATTCGAGCAAATAGAACTGTGGTACCAAAATATCGTGGCTACCGCCGCTCAAGGAAAAGCCTTCCACTTTCCAACCCTGAAAATTCTCGGCCTCGAAATCATCGGCGTAATCCAGCGCCGCGATGCGCAGGTTATCGATCAAGGCGCCATCTTCCGCCGCCGCCGCGTCGGCAAAATAATGGAACCGTAATTCCACTTCCTGGCCGCGATAGGCGCTCAAATCGAAACTCGCGTGTATCCACGCCGCGGCTTCGCAAGGATCAGCTTCGGCGCCAATGCGTTCCTCATCCAGCGCCCGCGCCTGCGTGGGGTCGCAGCCTGGGGCGCTTTCCACCCGGCCATCGCCGTCGAGATCGCCGCTAAAACCGGTAAAACCGGGAATCGTACCCATGCCATCATGCCCGCGCCGCGAAGGCATCACGCTCGCCGTATCGCCGGGTTCGTTCTTGTCCGTGGGCATCAGCCGCGTGTAATTAACGCCATCGCTAGAGATTTCCACGTACAGATAATCCCAATCCGCTTCGATACGGAACCAAGCGTCCAAATCCAGCAAGATGGGCGCCGCCGCATTGAGCGCGCGCAGATCAAGGCGCCGCGCCAGGTAATGATTGAGATCGTTGCCCTGCCCCGTATACGCCGCCTGTTTACCATTCGCCGCCGTGAGCGGCCCCAGGCGCAGTTCACGAATTTTCGGCGGCAAAATCACCAGCGCCGCGTCGCAGGCTTTATTCGTTTGTTCTGGAACGCTGCTATTTGGAGACCAATCGCTCATGGTTTTCAGATACAGCGATTGCACCCTGCTCCCGCCCGCCATGCGCGGGGTAATCACGCAAGGCTCGCTCCAGCCCAGCATGAGCCGCGACCAGGTGCTGAACTCCTGCGCGTTGGGGCTGGCGGTGGAACTCATGGCGTCCCAGGCAGCGGTGGAATTGTTCGACGAGGACGCGTAAATATCAGGCAAGCCCAGCGAATGGCCGAATTCATGCACGAACGTGCTGACGCTGGTGTATTCGGACTGCATGTTGTAGTCGTAAACCCACAGCCCTTCGGTGAGCGCCACGCCACCGCGCTTATTCTCGAAACCTTCCACCACCGGGCCGTGCCCATTGTTCTTGCTCAAGGAAAAACGGTGCGGCCAGATACGCTGCACGCATTCCTGCTCCGGCGCGCTGAGCCGTTCATATAAATCCGCTGGCGCATCGGCGATAAATTTTTCACTTAAATTAAATAAACCCTGGCACGAGCTCTGCGCCTTGCCGGCATAGACCAACACGAAATGATCGATGTAACCGTCAGCCTCCTCATACACGCCATCGCCGTCGTAATCGAGCGGATCCCACACGTCGAAATCCCGCCAGGGAAAATCCGGATTCGCCGTCAGCGCCGCGTTCAAGGCATCTTCCACCAAGGCTTCGGCGCGCACGTCGTTACGCCAGGCGCCAGCGGAATTCTGGACCGGCATTCCATAATACTCACTGGGCTCGCCAACCGTCACCGGCGTCAACACCTCGCCGGTGACGTAATAACGGCCCTGGCTTTGGTGCCAGTAATAATGCGTCAGGGTTTTTTCGCGTGGGTTACGCAAATCCTCGGCGAACAGCATGTGTTGCAGATAATCGCGGTTACGCTCAGCGGCATCGGCCTCGCCAGCAAAGCGGTCAAAATCGCGGTTGGCGTATTGCACCGGAATGATCAGCATCCGATGCGGCTTCTCTGGCGTGCTGAGCACGGGATGAATGGCGTCGCTCTTGATCTGCGGATTGCCCAATTCCTCAAAACGCAAATGCGCCAGCTTGTCGATCATGGCCAGACTTTCCGGCGTCTGCGCGCGCGGCGCGGCGGCGATAAGTAGAAGCAGCGGTAAAAAAAGGCAGGGAAGGCGCCGCGCCATGTTGGAATCTCCTGGGGAAGTCAGTGAAGCAGTGGGGCAAGTGTGACACGCTTCCCGCCTGAAGCCGAGATATCTCGACACTTGCGTTATTTTCCGAGACATCCCCACAAAATCATATTGATTTCAGATGCTTGAATGCTTGCCTTCCGCGCTTTTCCACCCTCTCCCCCGCCCTCTCCCGCCAGCGGGAGAGGGGGTTGTGTGGATGCCACTTCAGCAACAAGTCTTTTCGCGACAACCTTTGTACTCCCTCTCCCGTCAGCGGGAGAGGGGGTTGTGTGGATGCCGCTTCAGCAACAAGTCTTTTCGCGACAACCTTTGTACTCCCTCTCCCGCCAGCGGGAGAGGGGGTTGTATGGATGCCACTTCAGCAACAAGTCTTTTCGCGACAACCTTTGTACTCCCTCTCCCGCTGGCGGGAGAGGGCGGGGGAGAGGGTGGAAAGTTTTGGGAGGTGTGCGGGGAAACCTAGCGCTAGCACGCACTCTCGAATAGACAGCAATGTCCTATCCGTGCGTTGCAACACATCATGATTCCAAAAGTGCAGCACCGTAAACCCTTGCTGCCGCAACCATTGGTCTCGCTGCTGGTCACGCTCGTCGCCGTGTTGACCCCCATCCGCTTCAATAATCAGCTTGGGTTCCAAGCACACAAAATCGACGATATAGGCGCCTATTGGCTTTTGCCTCTTGAATTTCAAGCCCATGAAACGCTGAGCACGAAGATAATGCCATAAGCGTTGCTCGGCTTGGGTCTGCTGACTACGCATGGTCTTTGCGTGTGCCAGCAAGGTGTTTGCGTTGAGATCTTCCAC
>JAITMI010000380.1 GCA_031277435.1 Pseudomonadales bacterium | reverse complement strand
ATTGATGAATTGGCCTTGGGAAAGGCGGAATGATGGGACAGTGACGGCACCTTATGTAGGGGCGACCGGCCGGTCGCCCTTACGCAACCAAACGGCTTCTTGAAGGAAACACCATGCGCCAAATCGTACTCGACACCGAAACCACCGGCCTTGATCCGGCCCAGGGCCACAAGATCATCGAACTTGGCTGCGTCGAACTCCTCAATCGCAAACCGACTGGCCGGCACCTGCATCTGTATCTCAACCCCGAGCGCGAAGTGGAGGCGGGCGCGCTTGAGGTGCATGGCATCACCAACGAATTCCTCAGCGACAAACCGGTATTCTCCACCATCGCCGACAGCTTCCTCGACTTCGTCAAAGGCGCCGAACTCGTCATCCACAACGCGCCCTTCGACATCGCCTTTCTCGACCACGAACTGCGCCTCTTGGCGCGCGGCTACCAGAGCATGAGCGGCTATTGCACGGTGCTCGACACCCTGGTTCTGGCGCGCAAAAAACACCCAGGGCAAAAGAACAGCCTCGACGCCCTGTGCAAACGCTACCAGGTCGATAACAGCCAGCGCACGCTGCACGGCGCGCTCAAGGACGCGGAAATTCTCGCCGAGGTCTATCTCTTGATGACTGGCGGGCAATCCTCGCTGCACCTCGGCCACGACGGCGGCGGCGATGAGCTGAAAACCGAAGACGCGCAAAAACTGCAAGGTCCGCGCCCGAAGCTGCGGGTGCTACAGCCGAGCGCCGAGGAACTGGCGGCGCACCGGCGCACGCTGGAGCAAATCCACAAAAGCAGCGGCCAGCACTGCCTGTGGCTTGCGCAAGAGCCGGGCTGAACGCAGAATTGCCGCTTTTCAGCCGAGTGCGCCCCCGTGGAATTTCTGTATCAGTACGGCCTGTTTCTGGCCAAGACCCTTACGTTGTTGTTGGCTCTGGTGTTCATCATCATCGTGGTAGCCTCAAGCGCCGCGCGTTCACGCGGGCAGGGCAAGAATGAGGGCAATATCGCCGTCAACAAACTCAACGAGGAATTCGAACGCATCAAGGATGATTTGCGCGCGGAAATTCTCGACGAAGAACTGCTCAAAGCTGAAGACAAAGCGCAGCGTGTGCAGGAAAAAGCCGAACGCAAAGCGCGCGAAAAAGCCGGCATTACGGCGGACGACGGCAAAAAACGCATTTTCGTGCTCAGTTTCGACGGCGACATGCGCGCCAGCGCGGTGGAAGAATTGCGCCACTGCATCAGCGGCATAGTCGCCGTGGCGCGCCCCGAACTCGACGAAGTGCTGCTCAAACTGGAAAGCCCCGGCGGCATGGTGCACGCCTACGGCTTCGCCGCCTCCCAGCTCACGCGCCTGCGCCAGGCCAAATTGCGCCTGACCATTGCGGTGGATCTCGTCGCCGCCAGCGGCGGCTACATGATGGCCTGCGTGGCCGACCACCTGGTGGCCGCACCCTTCGCCTACATCGGCTCGATCGGCGTCTTGGTGCAGTTGCCCAACGTGCACCGCCTATTGCAAGACCACAAGATCGACATGGAAATGATCACCGCCGGCGAATACAAACGCACGCTGACCACCTTCGGCGAAAACACGGAAAAAGACCGGCAAAAAGTTCAGGAAGAAGTGAACGAAATGCACTCCTTGTTCAAGAATTTCATCAGCCAATACCGCCCCGCGCTTGATGTCGCCAGCGTCGCGACCGGCGAAGTGTGGACCGGCCAGCAAGCCCTGGAACGCGGCCTGGTGGACGCGCTCGAAGTCAGCGACGAATGGCTCATGCGCCGCCTCGACGACTACGACATCTACGCCGTGGAATGGGAATACAAAAAGAAACTCGGCGAGCGTTTATCCGAATTATTCGAAGGCTCCTTCGCCCGCACGCTCGACAAAGTGACCTTCGGCTGGTTGCAAAGGGCGGATAAGGAGCGGTTTTTTTCGTGATTTTCGCCGCGGCGCAGGGCGGTTTGAAGCCTTGGTTTAATACTGCCACGCATACGCAAACTTCGCGAACACGCTGCGCCCGGTCGCGGCCAGATCATCCAGCATTCCTTCCTGAATCGCGCTGTCGCTGTAGCCGATGAAAAAGCGCGTTTGCGCGTTGAGGCGGTAGCTGTAGAGCAGTTGCGTATCCAGGGATTTTTCTTGCGCATCCACGGGGTTGTTGTAGAGGCTGGTGTCGCGCTTGGTAGTGGAATGGATCACGATGGCGCGGATGAAACTGCGAGCGCTGAATTGATAAGTAAGCCGCAAATCGCTGAGATGGCTTGCGAACAAACGTCCGCCCGTGACCTCCAGACGCTGATATTCGTGTTCCAGATCTATTTGCAAATGGCGGCCCAGCCGCAGTGAGATTTCGGAGCTCAGGCTCAATTCGTCGCCGGGGCGCTGGTTGGCGAAATCTATGTCCTTGCCCTTGGAGACTTCAAAGCTAAATTCCGCGCCGCCCCAAGGCTGCACGCTGGCGAACAGGCTGAGGTTATCGTCATCATAGTAGCGGCCCGCGTAATAGCTTTCACCTTTATTGAACGATAGTCCGGCATCGAGCTGTAGCGGTCCTTCCACGGAAAAATCAATGCCTTGGTTGTCCTCCAATTTGAGCCCGGTTAAATCTTCCATGCGGGTGGCGGAAGCCGATACGTTTATCTCGTTGAAAAAATGCCCCGCGCCGGGCCGCCAGGTATAGCCGGGGTTGATGCCGTGTTCGGTGTAATTGGTTCGGGTGATGAAGCCGAGATCAGCGCGGTAATCCTTGCCGAAACGCACGCTGCTCAATTCCAGTTCAAAATGTTCGCCTTCGTGGTCGTATTCCAGGTGCCAGGCGGCGTCGTTTTGCTGGGCGGCCAGTTGATGCTGATTTTGTACCGATAGCGGATTATCCGTGTCTGAATACATGACTTGCGCTTCGATGCTGTCGCTGTCGCCCAGGCGCCAACTGAGGTCGGTGCTGAGCAGGTTGTTGGCATAATCATCGGCATCGCGGCGGGTGAATAGCGTGCCGAGCGTAAGCCTACGGCCATAATCGTAGCGGTAGCGCAGCGCTAGATCCTGGCTGTTGGCGCCGCTCAGCGAGGCAACGCGCGAACCTTGATTGCCCGGTATCACGAAATCGGTGCGCCGGTCATTGGCGGCGAGCACGGCGTAGGCGTGAGCGCCGCTCTTGCCGGTGAGTTTGAGACCGTAGTCGGGGTCCTGAATGTTGCGCGTGTGCACCAGGTTTTCAAAACTGTTGAAGTATTCGCTGCCGTCGAGAAAAAATTCGCGCCGTTCTTCAAAAAACAGCGTAAAAGTATTGTTGACGTCGATCTGCGCTTCGTCCGCCTCGACTTGCGAAAAATCCGGATTGAGCGTGGCGTTGAGAATGAGATCCTCATTGATGCCCCAGCGCAAATCCACTCCCGCTTCGAACTTGGCGTCCTCGCGCGTCCACGGATCAGTAGCGGGGTCGGGGCGTATTTCACCCGCTTGCGCGGTGAGCGTGGGAATCAGTTGCAGGTTGGTGCGCTGCTGAAAATTGGGAAAACCCTGCGCTTTTTTCAACTGGCACAGATAACAGGAAACCGCATAGTTTTTGGTATTGTTGCTGAGGCGGTGGCGCACGTCGCGCGGATAATAACGCAATAAATCCACACCCCAGGTCTGTAGCGGCAGGCCGCTCGCCAGGCGTATCTGTTTTAGTGGAATCTTCATTTCGACGATGAAGCCCTCACTGGTGATGTTGCCGGCGCTGTCCCAGATCGCGTTCCATGAATCGTCTTCGTCGCCGCCCAGATCATCCATGATGAGATCCATCTGAATGCCGAGCGGGTTGACGAAAAACTCAAAGGCGCGGCGTTCATCGTTGAAGGTATCGAGCACCAGACCGACGAAATCGCCCTGATCAATACGGTCGCGGTCGCTGTAGAAGGCGCGGATTTTCGCCGGTTCCGGGTCGCTGGCGATAAAGGCGGCCAGCAGATTTTCGCCATCTTCCATCAGCAAGACTTCGGTGGCGACCAAAGCCGGAATGTTTTGCGCCGGATCGGTCTCGTTGTCGAGCTGCACTTTCAGCGCGGCGTCCCATTCGCCGGGGCTGATCACGCCGTCGATATCCGCCGTGGTAACGCTGTGCGGAATCTGATAGTCGATGATCTGCGCCTCAAGCGGCGGCGCACAAGCGCAGAGGGCAAGCAGGAACCAGCGGTAAACGGACAAGCGCATGACGAATCTCCAAGAGCTATGCACGCTTAGACGCAAGCCAGGGGCTTAAGGTTTGCATGAGGGGGCAAAATTTATGACGGTCTTGGAACTTTTAGGTTTTGTCTCCATCAAAGCTTATACCTATAACAAATAGGTATAAATTCAAGGAGGCAGTCAATGTCAAAAACCAACGCAGCATTCATGTCCGGCGTGCCGGAATTATTATTACTGAGTCTCTTGGCGCGCGAGGAGATGTACGGTTATCAACTGGTCCGCGCGATTCGTGTGGTATCGAACGAAGCGTTCAAACTGGCCGAAGGTGTGGTGTACCCGGTGCTGCACGCGCTGGAGGAAAAGCAACTGATCAAGGCCAAACAGCGCCTGCACGAAGGCCGCACCCGCATCTATTACGCGCTCACCGCCAAAGGCAAGACCCGCTTGAAGGAACTCACTACGACCTGGGAGCGGGTAAGCGGCGGCGTCGCCGCAACGCTCAACGCGGCGGAGGTGGCGCATGTCTGATTGGCAAACGCAAGAACTCATGGCTCACCGCGAACATCTGCTGCGCGCAGGTCTACCCTACGCGAAAGTGCGGCGGCATGTGCTGGAATTGCGCGATCATTATCGTGAACTGCAAGGTGAAGCAGTAGCGCGCGGTTTAAGCGCCAGCGCGGCTGATGCCTGGGCTGAG
>JAITMI010000378.1 GCA_031277435.1 Pseudomonadales bacterium | reverse complement strand
CATCGGCGGGGCCGGCGATCGAGATAAAGGCAACTTCTGGATGCGTGCGCAGCGCCAACATGCCGAGCAAAGAGCCTTCGCTATGACCGAGCAGATACCGCGTGGAAAAACGCGAGTCTTGTGCCAGTAAATCCAGCCAGGCGCTGGCATCCTCCGCGTAATTCTCGAAACGCAAATCCGCGTCGCTGGGGCCCGCCTCTCGGCTCGCCGCGATGCCGCGTTTGTCATAACGCAGGCTGGCGATGCCGTGTTCGGCGAGCGCTTGAGCCAATAGCAGCAGGCTATCATTCTTGCCCAGCAAGCCCACGGTATTGCCATCGCGATCAGTGGGGCCGGAGCCGGCGATCATCAGCACCACGGGCACGGACGTGGCGGCTTGCGGCAATAACAGCGTGCCGTGGATCGTACCGGCGGGGATTTCAAGATCGATCGGTTCACTAACGCTTTGCGCAAACGCGGCAAGGGACAGGCCGCACGACCACAGAATGAGCAATAGGTTTTTCATGGCGTCCTTTTCTCGTGGAAGTATTCCAAGGCGGTGATTTTTCGTCTATTGCGCCGCCGCCGCAACCGGCTGGTTCAACATATGCGCCTGCCGCCATCCGCCCCAGCGGTAATAGGCCAGCGACATCAGCATCGAACAAACGGAGCTGGCGGGGAAGCTCCACCATATCGCATCGGCGCCGAGCCGGCCCAGCAGCAGGCTGGCGAAAGGTACGCGAATGCCCCACAGCGCCAGCGCCAGGATGATGAGCGGCGGCAGCACCGCGCCGGTGGCGCGTACTACGCCGGAGACTACGAAGGTTACGCCAAAAAACAGGAAGGACCATACCGCGATGTGGTTCAAGTGCTGCGCCAGCGCTAATACCGTATCGCTACCGGGCGGTAAAAATATCGCCAAGGTCCAGCGGTCGAGCAGGATCAAGGGCAATACCAGCGAACCGGTCAAAATGAAGTTGAACAATACGCCGCTGCGCGTGGTGGCGGCTACGCGGTCCCACAGGCGCGCGCCCACGTTCTGCGCCGCCATTGAGGAACAGGCGGCGCCGATCGCCATCGCTGGCATTTGCACGTAAGTCCAGGTTTGCATGGCCGCGCCGTAAGCGGCGGTGGTGGTGGTGCCGAAGCCGTTGACCACCGTCATCACCGCGATCATCGCCAGCGAAATCACCACCATCTGCAAGCCCATCGGCAAGCCCTTGACGATCAAGGTGCGGATGATGAGCGGGTTGGGCAAAAACAGTGTGAAGTCAGCGCGGCCCAGCCACAGCACATGACGTTTACGCCGCAGATAAAATAATAAACCGCTCAGTGAAATACCTTGCGCGAATAAGGTGGACCAGGCGGCGCCAGCGATGCCAAGTTCCGGAAAGGGGCCGATGCCGAACAATAAGAGCGGGTTCAATACGATGTCGAGCAGCACCGACAAGAGCAGAAAACGGAACGGCGTTTTTGAATCGCCCGTTCCACGCAGCGCCGCCGACAGGAACGCGAAGGTGTAGAGGAAAGGCATCGCCAGGAAAATCACGCGCAGATAGGCTTCGGCCAAGGGCAGTGATTCGGCGGGCGTGTTCATCATCGCCAAGACATGCCGCGCCAGCCAAAAACCGAATGCCGCGATCAATAGCGCAATGCCGATGAAAAACGTGGCGCTGCTGCCCATCACCTTGCGCGCTTGTTCTATATTGCCCGCGCCCATCGCCTGGCCGATCAGAATGGTCGAGGCCATGCCGATGCCGAACACGGCGCCGATCAAAAAGAACATGACGTTATTGGCGTTGGCGGCGGCGGTCAGCGCGGCTTCGCCCAGATAATGGCCGATCCACATCGCGTTGACCGAGCCGTTCAAGGATTGCGCGACGTTGCCGGCCAGAATCGGCAGGGCGAAGAATAAGAGACTGCGGCCGATGGGGCCTTGAGTGAGCTTTCCTGGCGTGGGGGGCATGGGGGCGTCCGATCCTGGTGGAAAATTCCACTAAGTATTTCACGCGGCTTGGCGCTAGTGAAGAGTGCTAACATGCGCCGCGCTTGCTATAGCGGCAATGGTTCATAACGGCAACATCCAATTTCGCGCTCATTGGTTGGCATGCCCCTGTCTTGTAATGCGTGTCCAAGCCCGCGTTTGAAATCATCCGCCCCTCCGCTTACAACCAAGGAATTCCGCATGTCCGATACCACCACCTATACTGGCGCTTGCCACTGCGGCAAAGTGCAGTTCGATGTCAACACCAAACTTGAAGGCGTGATGAGCTGCAATTGCTCGCACTGCGCGCGCAAGGGCTTTTTGTTGGCGTTCGTACCGGCGGAACAGTTCACCTTGCGTTCGGGAGCGAACGGTCTCACGGAATACCGTTTCAACAAGCACGTCATCGCGCATCAGTTTTGTTCTACCTGTGGCACGCAAGCCTTCGCGCATGGTGTGATGCCTGATGGTTCCGCCGTGTGCGCCGTGAATGTGCGCTGCCTCGACGGCGTGGATGTGGATGCTCTGCCGGTGCAAAAAGTGGATGGCAAGAGCTTGTGAGCCGCCGTGCCACATGAACGGCGAGCGTTATTACAGCGCGGCGCAAAGCCGTGAACTTGACCGTTTGGCCAGCGCGGAATTTGGCATCCCCAGTTTTACCCTGATGCAGCGCGCTGGCGCCGCCGCGTTTGCCGCGCTGCGCCGGCGGTGGCCGCGCGTGCGGAGGCTGGAAATCTGCGCTGGCACGGGTAATAACGGCGGTGACGGTTTCATCATCGGCGCGCTGGCCGTGGAGGCGGGTTTGCAAGCGCGGATTCATCTCTTGGGCGAGCTGGCGCGTGTTCAAGGGACGGCCTTGGAGGCGCTGGATTTGGCGCGCGCTAGGCAGGTGCCTGTGGAAGCGGGTATCACGCTGAGCCCTGACGCCAATACCGTGGTGGTGGATGCCTTGCTTGGCACTGGGCTCGTGGGCGCGCTGCGTTCGCCATACCGCGAGGCCATCGCCGCCATCAATGCCAGCGCTTTGCCGGTGCTGGCGGTGGATAGTCCTTCCGGCCTCGATAGCGATAGCGGCGCGATTCTGGGCGATTGCGTCAGGGCGGATATCACCGTCACCTTCATTGCCCGCAAGCTGGGGCTGGCGCGTGGTGAGGGGCCAAGGATGTGCGGTGAGGTGATTTTTGACTCGCTTGACGTGCCGGATGCCTTGTACGGGCGGCTGCCGTAGCGTTTCTTTCCGTCTATTCCCCCAGCGGCAAGGCCGTGGTACTCACCACCTGCCGCAGCACGAAGCTCGACTGCACGCCGGTGACGCCGGGGATGCGGGTGAGCTTGTTGAGCAGAAAATCGTGGTACT
>JAITMI010000253.1 GCA_031277435.1 Pseudomonadales bacterium | reverse complement strand
CTTCTATCCGCGCGTACCCGCCTTCACCTACCACCACGGAGCGCGCTTGCGCTTGTTGCAGGCGGCGCCACGAACTTCCGCCAACTCCGCCGAACCCGGCACGATAATGGCGGTAAATGGCCATTCCTTTCTGGTCGCCTGCGGTGAGGGCGCGCTGGAGGTGCTCACAGTACAACTGGAGGGCAAGAACCCGGTGACGGTGGCGGCGCTGTGTAACGGCCACCCCGATTATGTGGCGGCGGGCCAACGCTTTAGCGCCGCCCCGGACTCGCCCGCGCATGGCGGCTGATCTGTACGGCCATTATTGCCGCATCCTCCTCTGCATCCGGGGGCGGCAGGGTTCGCTGAATTCCTTGCTTGACGCCACGCTCAAGCAGGAACTCGGCACGGAGGCCGCCCGCCTGCAAGAATGGTGCTACGGCGTCTGCCGCTGGTATCAGCGCCTCGACGCCATCGCCGCGCAAGTGCTGGAACGGCCCTTGCGCGCCAAGGACCAGGACATCCACTGCCTGATTCTGCTCGGCCTCTACCAGCTTTATTTCATGCGCACGCCCGACCACGCGGTGCTGCACGAAACGGTGGCGGCAGCCGATACACTGCACAAACCCTGGGCCAAGAACCTCATCAACGCCGTGCTGCGCGAGGCGCAGCGTTCGCGCGACACTTTGCTCGCGCACTGCGCCAAGGACTATAGCCAGTGGTATTCACACCCCGAGTGGCTGCTCAGCCAGCTCAAACGCGACTGGCCGCGCCATTACCGGGACATTCTCGAAGCCAACAACGCGCCCGCGCCGATGACGCTGCGGGTGAACCGCCGCCAGCTCAGCCGCGAGGAGTATCTGACGCACTTGGATGCCGCCGGTATAGCGGCGGAGGCGGATTCGCTGGCGCCTTATGCCGTGCAGTTATCAAAGCCCTGCGATGTGCACAGTTTGCCGGGCTTTTCCGAAGGCTGGGTGAGCGTGCAAGACGCCGCCTCGCAACTGGTGGCCGAGATTTTGCCGCTCACCGGCAGCGAGCGCGTGCTCGACGCCTGCGCCGCGCCGGGCGGCAAGACCTGCGCCTTGCTCGAAGCCTGGCCAGAGCTCGACCTCATCGCGCAAGACGCCGAGGCCGCGCGGCTTGAGCGGGTACGCGACAATTTGACGCGATTGAAGCTGAACGCGCAAGTAACTTGCGGCGATCTGACGCAAACACCATCTTACGCCGCCGCCTGTTTCGATGCCATTCTGCTCGATGCGCCCTGTTCCGGCAGCGGCGTAATCCGCCGCCATCCCGACATCAAACTCTTGCGCACGCCGGAAGAAGTCAGCGCCCTGGCGCAAAAACAGCGCGCCTTGCTGGAAGCCGCCTGGCCCTTGCTGCGGCGGGGCGGGCGCCTGCTGTATTCCACCTGTTCGGTGCTATCTTCGGAAAACGCCGCGCAAATTGCCGCCTTCCTCGCCGATCATGCCGATGCACAGGCGCTCCCGCTCGCCATTCCCACGGCGCAGGAAGTGAAAACCGGCGCGCAGCTTTTACCACAACAAGGCGGGCATGACGGTTTTTACTACGCCCTGCTGTTCAAAACCGCTTAATAAGGCGCGGACAGCCCCGGCGGCTGCCGTTTGAAACGCTTATATTCCCATTGATATTGCTCAGGATTTTTCCGCGCCATCACCTCCACGCTGGCGTTGAGCCCCCAAAGCGCCGCCTGCGGGTCCGCGGCATAGATCGCCGGATCAGGCTCGCTGAACTCAATCACGAAACCGCCCTCGCTGCGCCAGGCCGCGCCGCACAGCACGCGCGCGCCAGTCTTTTGTTGCAGGCGGGTGAGCAGGGTCATGGTCAGCGCGGGCTTGCCGAAAAATGGCGCGAACTCGCCGCTCTCCATCGGCGGCACCTGGTCGGGCAAGATGCCCACGATCTCGCCCGCCTTCAGCGCGCGCAAAAGCAGCGCCACGCCTTGTTTGTCGGTGGGCACCATGTGCGCGCCGCCGCGGCTGCGCGCGTCATAAATCAGCTTGCCCAAGCGCGGATCGCCCGGCGGCTGGAACAACTGCCGCGAAGGCCCCAGCCCAGCGGCGCTGAGATAAAGCCCCAACAGCTCCCAATTGCCCAGATGCGGCCCCGCCACCACCACGCCCTTGCCCTGCGCCAGCGCGGCGCGCAAGAGCTCCAGCCCTTCGACCCGCTCGATGCAGGCCAAAATGCGCCCCGCCGGCCACAGCCACACGCCGCCGGCTTCGCAAATGGTTTGAAAGGTGTGCCGCAAACTGGCGCGCGCGAGCTGGCGGCGCTCGGCCTCCGAGAGCTCGGGAAAGCACAAGCCCAGGTTGATTTCAGTCGTGCGCGCCATGCGCGTGCCAGCCAGAAAGGCCCATGAACCCAGAAAACTCCCCAAGCGCCGCTGCCAGCGCAAGGGCAGCCACGAGAGGAATGTCAAAACGAGGATGATCAAGCGTGATTTCATGCCGCAATCCTATACGCCGTGAGGCCAACATCTCGCCATATCCCGGCCTTTTCAGGATAATAAGCGGCTTTTTCGTTGCCGCGCCCGCTGGCGCGCAATGGTACTCGAACCCGCTCAGTCTGGAGCTTTTTTTGACTAACTCAATTGACGTTTCCACCTTCCAGGGCCTGATTCTGACCCTGCAACGCTTTTGGGCCGAGCGCGGCTGCGTGCTTATGCAACCGCTCGATCTGGAAGTCGGCGCTGGCACTTTTCATCCGGCCACCTTCTTGCGCGCCATCGGCCCGGAAAGCTGGAACACCGCCTACGTGCAGCCCTGCCGCCGCCCCACCGACAGCCGCTACGGCGAAAACCCGATGCGTTTGCAGCATTATTATCAGTTTCAGGTGATCCTCAAACCGTCGCCACTGAACATTCAAGAACTCTACCTCGATTCGCTGCGCCAGCTTGGCATCGACACCAGCGTGCACGACATTCGCTTCGTGGAGGACAACTGGGAATCGCCCACGCTCGGCGCCTGGGGCCTCGGCTGGCAGGTGCTGCTCGACGGTCTTGAGATTACTCAGTTCACCTACTTTCAGCAGGCCGGCGGACTTGATCTCGAACCTATAAGCGCCGAACTTACCTACGGTCTTGAACGGATAGCGACGTTTATCGCGGGAGTCGACAGCTTCTACGATCTGAAA
>JAITMI010000236.1 GCA_031277435.1 Pseudomonadales bacterium | reverse complement strand
CTTTGAGCGCCATAAGCTGCGCTTTGGCGGCGGCGGGGTCGGCCTGTACCGGGCGGGCATCGCGCGAGCTGCGGGTCATGGCCACGCGGATGCGCTCGTTGCTATTGACGTAGCCAGTGCCGAAGCGGCCTTTATCGCAAATGAAATAGCCGTTGACCGCGTCGTTGAAGCGGTTCACCACGCGGCGCAGCGTGCCATAGCGCTCGCCGGGGTTGATGTTGCAGCCCACGCCGCAGGCGGCGCAGACGCTGGGCGAGCTTTGCAAATCCCATTTGCGGCTGTAGTGCTGGCTGAATACTTTGTCGGTGAAGACGCCGGTGGGGCAGACTTCGGCCAGGTTGCCGCTGAATTCGCTTTCCAGCGGGCCGTCCTGAAAACGGCCAAAATAGGTGAAATTATGTGAGGCTTGCGGGCCGAAATCGGTGCCGCCGGCATAGTCCTTATAGAAGCGCACGCAGCGGTAACAGGTGATGCAGCGGTTCATCTCGTGGTTGATGAAGGGCCCCAGGTACTGATTGTTATGCGTCAGCTTCTTGCCGTCGTAGCGGCGGTAGGTGTGGCCGCTCATCACGGTCATGTCCTGCAAGTGGCACTCGCCGCCCTCTTCGCATACCGGGCAGTCGTGCGGGTGCTTGGTCATGATGCTTTCGATGGCCTGGGCGCGGAAACTGGCGGCCTTTTCGATGGAATAACGGGCGCCATCGCGCGGCGCGGTCATGCAGGCCATGACCAGGCGGCCACGCTGATCGTCGTCGTTGGCGTATTCGATGATGGCGCACTGGCGGCAGGAGCCGACCGAGCCCATGGCCGGATGCCAGCAGAAGTACGGCAAGTCTTCTTGCCGCGACAGCATCTCCTGTAGCAGGTTGTTGTTGGGGTCTATTTCAAAGACCTTACCATCAACAGTGATTTTAGCCATTTCTTGCTCCGCCAAAACTCAATTTATTCAATTAATTAGCAGTGATCGTTAAAGTAATCTATCGGCGCGTGCATCAATGCGTGTGGTACTTGCAGCCACGCTCTACGTGCTCCACGAACTCGTCCATGAAATACTTGAGACCGCTTTGCAGCGGCTCGGCGGCGCCGGGAGCCAGAGCGCAGAAGGTATTGCCGGGCGCCATGTAACCGCACATTTCCTTGAGAATTTCGATGTCCTTCAGGCTGCCCTCGCCCGCTTCCAGCTTGCGCAGCATCTGCTCGGACCAGGGCAAGCCGTCGCGGCAAGGGGTGCACCAGCCGCAGGATTCGTGGGCAAAGAACTTGATCAGGTTATGCACGCAGCCGACCGGGCAGGTCTTGTCGTCGAGCACCATGATCAAGGAGGTGCCGAGGCGGCTGCCGGCCTTGGCGACATCGCCGGGAATCATCGGCAAATCGAGATGTTCCGGCAGCAAAAAATCGGTGGAGCCGCCGCCCGGCAGGAAGGCTTTGAGCTGGTAGCCGTCCTGCATACCGCCGGCGTAGTCCTCGAACAAGGTGCGGAACGTGGTGCCCACCGGCATTTCCCAGCAACCCGGATTTTTCACGCGGCCACTGACGCCGCTCAGGCGGGTGCCAGCCTGACCATTGATGCCAAGCCCTTTGAACCACTCCACGCCGTAATTGACGATGCCCGGAATGTTGCAGAGCGTTTCCACGTTATTGACCAGGGTGGGACGCCCCCACAGGCCGCTCACTTGCGGGAACGGCGGTTTGAAGCGCGGGTTGGCGCGCTTGCCTTCGAGCGCATTGATCAGCGCGGTTTCCTCGCCGCAGATGTAGCGCCCGGCGGAAGTGTGCAGCGCCAGTTCCAAACTGAATTTGGAACCTTGGATATTCTTGCCCAGCATCTTGGCCTGATAGGCTTCGGCGATGGCCTTGTGCAGCGCTTGTTCCGCTACTTTGTATTCGCCGCGCAGGAAGATGTACGCCTGGGTGGCCTGCTGCGCGATCGCCGAGGTGATGATGCCTTCTATCAAAAGATGCGGGTCATGCTCGATCAAGAGTCTGTCTTTGAAAGTGCCCGGCTCCATTTCGTCGCCGTTGACCACCAGATAACGCGGGCCGCCGTCGGGCGGAGGCGAAAAACTCCATTTCAGGCCAGTATTGAAACCGGCGCCGCCGCGACCGCCGAGGCCGGAGTCCTTCACCTGGTTCATGATGTCGAGCGGCGTCATCGTCAGCGCCTTGGCCACGCTGGCATAACCGCCGGCAGCCTGATACTGGGCGAAATCGAAAGGCGCCCGGCCGATCTGGATGTTCTTGGTTAAGGGTTTGTTCGTGCTCATGCTCAGCCCCTGGCCCGGTAGTCCGCGAGAATCTGGTCGATCAGCTCTGGCGTCAGATTACGGTAATGCTCGTTGCCCACCATCATGGTCGGCGCTTTGTCGCAGTCGCCCAGGCACGGCACCGGGATCAGCGTGAACAGGTTGTCGGCGGTGGTCTGGCCGTAGTCGATGCCCAAGGTCTTGCTGATGTGCGCCTTGAGCGAATCGCAGCCAAGCATCCAGCAAGCAACGCTGTCGCAAAACAGGATCACGTACTTGCCCACCGGGCGGCGGTAAATCAGGTTGAAAAAGGTGGCGACGCCTTCCAGTTCGTCCGGCGGCAGCTTCAGGTACTCGGCCACCGCCAACAGGCTTTCGTCGGACACCCAGCCCTGATATTTCTGCACGATTTTCAGCGCTTCCAGGCCCACCGCTTGCGCGTAGGGATAATGGGTCTTTTCATGCTCGATCTCGTGGATCTCGTCCGGGGTCAAGGCCCTGGCCTTCGGAGCGGTGCTGGCGATGATGTTGCTCATACGTGCTTCTCTCGAATTCTGAATCTCTGGCTCAGCGGTCCACGTCCGCCATCACGAAATCGGTGGTGGCCACCACCGCTGTGAAGTCGGCCAGCATCAGGCCGCGGCTGAGCGCCGGGATGGCCTGGATGTGGATGAAGGACGGCGTGCGAATACGGGTGCGGTACGAACCAACGCCGCCGTCGTTCACCAGGTAGTACATGTTCAGCCCCTTGGTGGCCTCGATGGTGGTGGTGACTTCGGTCGGGTCCATCACCGGCCCCCAGCTCACGCTGAGGAAGTGATTGATGAGCGTCTCGATGTCGAGCTTGCTCTTTTCCTTGATCGGCGGCGTGGTAAGCGGATGCTCGGCCTTGTACGGACCTTCGGGCATGTTTTCCAGGCACTGTTTGATGATGCGGCAGCTCTGGCGCATTTCTTCCACGCGCACCGCGGCGCGATCGTAGCAGTCGCCGTTGAGACCAATCGGCACATCAAACTCGAAATTCTCGTAGCCGCTGTAGGGACGGTTCTTGCGGTAATCCCATTCCAGGCCAGTGGCGCGCAGCGCGGCGCCGGTCATGGCCCAGTCGAAGGCGCCGGCGGTGTCGATCACCCCTACCCCTCGCGTGCGCTGTTTGATGACGGTGTTGTCCATCACCATTTTGTCGAATTCGGCCAGCCGCTTGGGGAACTGATCGACGAATTCACGGATACGTTTGTCCCAGCCCTTGGGCAGATCCTGCGCCACCCCGCCAATGCGGAACCAGCCCGGATGCATACGCGCGCCGCAGATCGATTCAATGATATTGAAGGCTTTTTCGCGATCCACGAAAGCGTAGAACAAAGGCGACAACTGGCCCAAATCCACCGCCCAGGTACCGAAGAACAAGAGGTGCGAGCAAATGCGGAAAAATTCACACAGCATCACGCGGATCACTTCGACGCGCTGCGGCACCTGGATGCCGGCCATTTTTTCCACCGCCATCACGTAAGGCAGGTTGTTCATCACCCCGCCGAGGTAGTCGATGCGGTCGGTGTAGGGAATGTAGTTGTGCCAGGTTTGCCGCTCGGCCATTTTTTCGGCGCCGCGGTGGTGATAGCCGACTTCGGGCACCACATCCAGCACATGCTCGCCGTCGAGCTGTAACAGAAAACGGATAACCCCGTGCGCCGCCGGGTGGTTGGGGCCGAAGTTGAGGAACATGTATTCTGAATTGTCGCCCTTGGTTTTAAGACCCCACTCCTCCGGCTTGAAGCGCAGCGCTTCCTGCTCGGTGTCCTGAATCTCATCGCTCATGCGGAAGGGGTCCATTTCGGTGGCGCGCGCCGGGTGATCCTTGCGCAGCGGATGGCCCTTCCAGGTGGGCGGGCACAGAATGCGGGTCAAATGCGGGTGGCCGGTAAAATTGATGCCGAACAAATCCCAGCACTCACGTTCCTGCCAATTGGCGCTGGACCAGAGGCCAATTACCGAAGGAATGTTCAAATCATTTTGTTGCAGCGCCACCTTGATGCGGATGTCGCAGTTACCGGAGAAAGATGTCGGGTGATAAACCACGGTGAAATCGGACACCGGCTGGCCCGCGCGGTGAATGCGCAGACGCTCGTCGATCGCGGTCAGATCGAGCAGCATTTCATAACGCGGACGCGCTTCGTCGCGCAGGTATTTCAATACCGCCAGGATTTGCTCGCGCGGCACCCACAAGGTGGGCATGCCTTCCGCGGTGTGCTGGCGCACGAAGGTGGCTTCCCCGAACTTCTGGTACAGGCCCGCGATCACCGCGGGAAGTTCAGTGCTTTGACTGGCGATATTGGCGCTCACTGGCGTTCTCTTCCGTCTGGTCTGGTCGCTGTTGAATGACTAAGTCCGGGGCTCATCAGGTCTCATCCGGGCTGCGCAGCTCGGTAGCGGCGATGCGCTGGGCCAGACGGGCCTCGCGCTGCACCACGTTCTTCTCGCGTTCGTAGACGCCCTGGTCGTTGATCAGCCACGACACCGGACGGCGCTTGTTGCTGATCGATTCCTGCAACAAGGTCAGCCCTTGCAACAGCGCCTCGGGGCGCGGCGGGCAGCCGGACACGTACACGTCAACCGGCAGGAACTTGTCCACGCCCTGCACTACCGAGTAAATGTCGTACATGCCGCCGGAATTGGCGCAGGAGCCCATGCAGATCACGTAGCGCGGCTCCATCATCTGCTCATACAAACGCTGCACCACCGGCGCCATTTTGCGAAACACGGTGCCGGCGATGATGATCATGTCGGCCTGACGCGGCGTGGCGCGGAACACCTCGGCGCCGAAGCGCGAAATATCGTGGCGGCTGGAAATCGCGGTGGCGGCTTCCACGTAACAGCAGCTCAGGCCGAAGTTGAAGGGCCACAGGGAGTTCTTGCGGCTCCAGGCCAGCATGTCCTCCAAGGTGGTCATGATCACATTCTTGCGAATGTAATCGTCGAATTGGTTCATGCCCGGCTGGGGCGAATAGGTATCTTCCGGTTTGACCAGTTCCCAACTCATTAGTGTGCTGCTCCCGTGTGGGTGGCGGCGGCATGATCGTCGTGCGCGCCGTGGTGCTGTGCCTGAGCCCTGGCCTTGAGGCGCTCGGCATTGGGGCCGACGTTGACCACGCCGCCCTCGCCTATCAGATTGTCCTTGTCCTCGCGCTGGCGCTGGGTGCGCCAATCGAGCGCGCCGGAGCGCCACAAATAGAGCAAACCGGCCACCAGGATGAAGATAAAGATGAACACTTCGATGAAGCCGAGCCAGCCCGATTCACGGATCGAGATCGCCCAGGCGAACAGGAACATGGCTTCAATGTCGAAAATGATGAACAGGATCGCGGTAAGGTAAAACGGCACCGCGATCTTGATGCGCGGCGAACCGGTGGGCACTACGCCGGATTCGTAAACGTCATGGGTGGCGTGGTCGCGGCGTCTTTGGCCCAAGAGCGAGGAAGCCACCAGCAGGCTGCAAATCAGCGCCACCACGATGACGGTATAGACAAGCAAGGGCCAAAGGTCGATGTTCACGCCAGAATCCTGTGTCAAGTTGAATAGCGATTCGCGCTGTTATGTTTGTTATGCGTCGTAAGGCAGGAAACGGGGCCGATGCCTGTCTGTCATGCCGTGCAAACAGGGGCGCATTTTCCATATTCACCATGTGGTATTCAAGGTTTCTTCCAGAGTTTTTTAGCGCCGTGGCGGACAAGTGACGCCTTGCCG
>JAITMI010000231.1 GCA_031277435.1 Pseudomonadales bacterium | reverse complement strand
GGTCATCAAGCGCCTGGTCTTGAGCCGCTTCGACGTCAGCTTCAGCGTCACGCACAACCAGCGCGTGGTGCAGCGCTACGAACGCTGTACTACGCCGCAAGAACGTCAGCGCCGCGTGGCGCAAGTGTGCGGCCCGGCCTTTATCGACAACGCCATCGCCATTGATTTCGTCAGTAGCAATTTTGAACAACAAGGTATGAAACTCTGGGGCTGGGTATCGCTGCCGGCCTTTTCCCGCAGCCAGGCTGATTTGCAGTATTTCTACGTCAATGGCCGCGCGATCCGCGACAAGCTGGTCAGCCACGCCATTCGCCAAGCCTATCGTGACGTATTGTTCCACGAACGCCACCCGGCCTTCGTACTGTATCTTGAGCTCGAACCCGAAAGCGTCGATGTCAACGTGCATCCCACCAAACACGAGGTACGCTTCCGCGACAGCCGCCTGGTGCATGATTTTCTGTTCAGCGCGCTGCATCGCTCGCTGGCGCAAGTCAGGCCGCAAGATCATCCGCAAAAGAATGATGAGTCTGAAACTCTTGCCGCGCCAGCGCCAACGCTGCATGAACAGCAGCGGATGCCGCTGCATACCCCCGGCGCGGCATCCGCCAACGGCGCCTGGTATAGCGGCGCCAGCTTGCCCAGCGCCATGCAAATCCGCGAACAAATGGCCGCCTATGAGACCGGTTTACGCGCGCCAGCGCCAGCCTTGCCCGAGAGCGACGACACCGGCCCGCCGCCGCTCGGCTACGCGCTGGCGCAGTTGCATGGCATTTATATTCTGGCGCAAAACGCCCAAGGGTTGATCGTGGTGGACATGCACGCCGCGCACGAACGCATCACTTACGAACACATGAAAAGCGCCGCTGGCAGCGAAGGTATTCGCATGCAACCCTTATTGGTGCCCGTCACCGTCGCCGTCAGCGAACGCGAAGCCGATTGCGCCGAGACGCATCAAGCAACCCTGACGCAACTCGGTTTGGAAGTAGACCGGCGCGGGCCAGAGTCGCTCAGCATCCGCCAGGTGCCGGCGATTTTGAACAAAGCCGACGCCGAACAGCTTTTACGTGACGTGCTATCCGACCTGCTCGAACACGGCAGTAGCGACCGCATCTCCGCCGCCCGCGACGAACTGCTCGCCACCATGGCCTGCCACGGCTCGGTACGCGCCAACCGCCAACTCAGCGTGCCGGAAATGAACGCGCTATTGCGCGATATGGAACGCACCGAACGCAGCGGCCAATGCAATCATGGCCGGCCCACCTGGGCGCAGTTGAGTATTGCTGAACTGGATAAATTGTTTTTGCGGGGGCAGTGAATTCGTTACGCCACAAATGAAATGACGGGCTGGTAGGTTGGCGCTGAGCGAAGCGAAGCCCAACACAGCGAACGTGAAATGGATGGCCCAAGCTGGGGGCCATGGCGGAGAGATGGCTCCATTGTCTATTTATTCAGAATACTTCCACCTCCATCGCCTCCCCCCAATAACGCGCCAACAGCCGTTTTTGTTGCGCTACATCGCCACTGCTAAAAAAATGCAGTTCACCCTGTTGCGTGGCTGGCGTCAGCGCATTTAATGCTTCCAAGCGCCGCTTGGTTTCGCGCGCTACCGCGAGGTCGGTATCGACGATGCGCACGTCGGCGCCCATCACTTGCTGGATCAAATCGCGGATCAGGGAATAATGCGTGCAGCCTAGCACCAGCACATCGGCGTGTTTTTCGCGTATTGGTGCGGTGAATTCCTCCAATAGCGCGGTGATCGCCGCCGCGTCGAAGTCCGGCGCTTCAATCAATTCCACGAGGCCAGGGCAGGCGCAGGTGAGGGTTTCCATCCGTCCGATAAAAAGGTCTTGTAAGCGGGAGAACTTGTCGCTGCCGATGGTGCCGCTGGTGGCCAGTACGCCGACGATGCCGCGCTGGCTCAGCTTGGCGGCGGTTTTTATCGCGGGTTCCACGCCGATCAAGGGCACGCCGTAGCGCTCGCGCAGTAACGCGATCGCCGCCGCGGTGGCGGTGTTGCAGGCCACCACGATGGCCTTGGCGCCTCGTTCCAATAAAAAATCGACAATGGCGCAACTGCGGTCACGCACGAAGTCCTCGCCTTTTGGACCGTAAGGCGCGTAACGGCTATCGGCCAGGTAGAGCAGGTTTTCGTGCGGCAGCAGTTCGCGCAAGCCGCTGAGGATGGACAGGCCGCCGACGCCGGAATCGAAGACGCCGATGGGGGCGGTGGGGGATGGTGTGGTGCTGGTCACAAGAGGAATCGCTTGGGAATAGGGTGCATATTGTACCTTGTGAGAACTTTTGGCGGGGGCGGTGGCCGTACACATATTCATTTCATATTCCACGTTCCGTAGGGGCGGGCCCCGTGCCCGCCCTGGCCTACCGTGTTAACGGGTGTAAGGGCAGGCACGGGGGCCTGCCCCTACAGACCGGAGAAAAAGAAGCGGGGCGGCTCGTGCTATAGTGCGCGCCCCTCGTCCGCCGCCTGCGCCATGACTGTATCCGCCTTGCCTCCCGCCCTTTGTCTCTTGGGCCCCACCGCCTGCGGCAAGACGCAAGTTGCGGTGGAGCTGGCGCAGGAAGGGCCGTTTGAGCTTATCAGCGTGGATTCGGCGCTGGTCTATCGCGGGCTCAACATCGGCGCGGGCAAGCCTGATGCCGCGACGCTCGCCAAGGCGCCGCACCGGCTGAT
>JAITMI010000166.1 GCA_031277435.1 Pseudomonadales bacterium | reverse complement strand
CCATGCCAACGCCCGGCCCGCCCGTGACGTATTGCCTCCCGCGCTGTATGCCGCGCTACCCGCCAACGCGCTGCACCTGCCCCCACGCGTCGGGCAGGCCCCCGTGCCTGCCCGTCGTTCCTTGGCAGCCATCAGCAAGGGCGGACACGGGGGCCCGCCCCTACACGGCGGGTTTTGCGGCAGCAGCGATTCAACGCCGCCGCTTATTCAAATATAGTCGCCACTCTCGCCAATACCTCATCCATGACCGGTTCCGGCACGGATTCCACCTTGCGTGCGTTGCGGGCCAAAAGGTCAATGGCGCGCGGCTGATCGCAGCGGACAACGCCGGTGGTGGTGGTGCCACTCAGCGCCACGACGAAACCGTGGCGGCGGGCGAATTCGCCGCCATTGGTGACTGGCAGTATTACCGGGCATGAGGTAAGCCGGTTGAAGCGCTCGCTGGACACAATAAGCACCGGGCGATGCCCGCGCTGTTCGTGCCCGGCGGTTGGCTCCAGGTCAACCAGGTAAATATCGCCGCGCTTCATATCAGCTCGCGCCCCACCGCTGGCGCATCGATCCATTCACGCTCATCGGGAGGCAGCGGATATGCCTTGGAGGCTTCGGCTTCATCCAGCAATTGCGCCAGTGTGTAGCGCGGCCGCACTTTAGGTTCAACGATAAGCCGCCCCTTGTCGACGGCCAGCGCTACCTTGGCGCCGGGCGCCAGGTGCAAGGCATCGAGCAGCGCCGGCGGCACCGTCAGCATGACCGAGCCGCCAACCTTGCGTAAATTAGTCGTGTGCATGGGCATCTCCTTTGAGTTATACGCAAGTATAACTTTAGGCATGTTGAGGGGGAATTGGTAGTGTCTATTGCGCGGAGTCGCCCTGATTGACATCTGTGATACATTAACGGCCCATGAAAGCCCACCCTTCATCTCTGCGCCATTTGCTCTTGCTCCTGCTCTTGAGCTTTACGCTCATCGGCGTGCAATTGGTGCAGGATTCGCCGCTGCACGTCCATGCGCAGCATACGGTGGATTGCGCGCTGTGCCATTTTCAGCTCAGCGACGACACTGAATACACGCCACAGTTCCAGCTCTGCGCCGCGCCGGACTGCCCGCGGCTGATCGCCGCCAGCGTTGCCGCGATCATCGATTTCACTCCCCTCCCCTACCAAAGCCGCGCGCCGCCGCAAGTCTGACTCGCTGTTGCAAGACACAAGCTCATCCGCCGCGGATGAGTTGGTTTTTACTTTGAGTCGAGACTTTCATCATGCAAATTTTCCGTACCCCGCCCTTCGCGCTGGGGCTTTTGGCCGTGGCCCTGACCCCGGCCTACGCGCAAACCAATAGTGGCGAAATTGAAGAATTGATTACCACCGCCATCCATGTCCGTAGCAGCGAAACCGCGCTGCCGGTCACCGTGCTCAGCGGTGATGAACTGCACGAGGCGGCGAGCGCCACCCTCGGCGAAACGCTGGGCAGCCAGCCCGGCCTCAACAATGCCTCGTTCGGCCCCGCCGTGGGGCAAACCGTGGTGCGCGGCCAGCAAGGCCGGCGGGTGATGAACCTCAGTAACGGTATGCCCATCGCCGACGCCTCCGGCAATTCCGCCGACCATGCGCAGACCGTGGAAGCCATTTTGGCCACGACTCTTGAGGTACTGCGCGGCCCCTCCACCCTGCTTTACGGCGGCGGCGCCATCGGCGGCGTGGTGAACGTGGGCGATCGCCGCATCGCCAGCAGTATCCCCAGCGCGCCCGCTCTGGCGCTCGAAAGCCGCTACGACGGCGCTTCCGATCTCAGCACCACCGTCGGCAGCCTGGAGTTCAGCCACGGCAACCTGGTGTGGCATTTCGATGGCCTGTACCGGCAGTGGAACGATCTCAAAATCCCCGGCTTCGCCAGCGACCCGCGCTATCTCGATGGGGACACTCACTCTGAAACCAACTCCGAAGGCTTCATCGCCAACACTGGCGGCCGCGGCAACTCCGCCAGCGGCGCGGTGAGCTGGGTGTTCGACCAAGGCGGGCATCTCGGGCTCGCCTACAACAAACAGGAAAACTTCTACGGCCTGCCGCCCGGCGCGCATGGGCATGAAGAATCTGAGGACGCCGATCAGGAAGAAGCCGCGGAAGCCGAAGAATTCGTCCACATCGATATGCAGCGCGAACGCTACGACCTCGACGGCGAATGGCTCGACCTCGCGCCCTGGGCCGAACGGCTGAGCTACAAGCTCAGCTACACCGATTATGCGCACAGCGAAATCGAAGGCGATGGCGCCACCGGCACCCGCTTCAGCAACGAGTCCTGGCAGCAGCGTTTACAAATCACCCACACCGACAGCCCCGAGCGCCACGGCGCGCTGGGTTTGCAGCGCGCGGATGAAGTGTTCGCGGCGGTGGGTGAGGAAAGTTTCATCCCCGTCACCGACATCGCCAGCACCGGGCTGTTCCTGGTGGAAGATTTCCACCTCACGAATCTGACCTTCGAAGGCGGCGGACGCATCAACCGCGATCAGTACACCCCGCAAAGCAGCCCAGCGCCCGCGCGCGGTTTCACCACCTACAGCCTGTCGGGCTCGGCACTGTGGGACATGAACGCCGCTACTACGCTGGGGCTGTCGCTGTCACGTTCACAGCGCGCGCCTTCGGTGGAGGAACTGTATTCCAATTACGATCTTAATGATTTGGAAACCTGCGTCATTCATCATGCCAGCGGCTCGTGTGAAATCGGCGACAGCGGTTTTGGCGCGGAAACGTCGTTCAATACTGATTTAACCCTATCGTTCAATTACGAACGCTTCGACGCCACCCTCACGGCGTTTTACAACCGCTTCAACGATTACATCGGGCAAGTCGCTACCGGCGAAGAGGCGGAGGGTTTCCCCGTGCTCGCCTACGCGCAGGACGACGCGCGTTTTACCGGGCTCGAAGTCAGCGCGGATTGGCAACTCGGGCTCGCCTACAAGCTGAGCCTGTTCGGCGACCTGGTGCGTGGCCATCTCGACAACTTGGGCGACGCGCCGCGTATGCCCGCCGCGCGTATCGGCACGGAACTGCGTTACGACGGCGCAAATTGGAGCCTGTTCGCCAGCGCGCAACATGCCTTCGCGCAAGATCGCGCCGGGCAGTTTGAACTTGGAACCGCCGCCTGGACGCGCGTCGATCTCGGCGCGGATTACACGCTGAACGTGGGCGCTGGCGAGCTATTGCTGTTCGCCCGCGCCCACAATCTCACTAACGAGGATATCCGGCTTGCCACCTCTTACCTGCGCGGTTTTGCGCCGGAAGCGGGGCGCGCGCTCGAAGCCGGGGTGCGTTATAGCTTCTGACGCTCCTCGGGTAGAATGACCGGCTGGAATAAAAGGCTTATGAAAAGTTATCCATCGTCATTCCCGCGAAGGCGGGAATGGCGATTTTACTTATATAAAGCGAAAGGAGTTTCGTAATGACCCGTAGCAAACGCGCGATCCGCATTGGCCTGATGGGCTTCGGACGCATCGGCCGCCAGGTGTACGACCTGGCCAGCCACAGCGAGGACATCGAGGTGGTGGCCATCGCCGACATCGGCCAGCCGGCCATCCTCCACTATCTCTTGTGCGCCGAAACCAAAACACCGCGGGCCTACACGCTGGAGGGCAATTTTCTGGTCTCCCCGCGTGGCCGCGCGCGCATGACGCAAATCGACAGCCCCAAGGAAGTGCCCTGGGATTTGTTCGCGGTGGACGCGGTGATCGACTGCACCGGCAAATTCCGCGACCGCGCCAACATGCAGGCGCACATCGACAACGGCGCGCCGCGCGCCCTGATGCGCTCGCTGCCGGTGGATGAGCCGGATCGCATCGTGGTCAGCGGCGTCAACGAAGGCAGCATCGCCAACAGCGATCGCATTCTTTCCGCCGGATCCGCCACCACCAACGCGCTATGCCTGCTGCTACACATGGTGGCCGATACTTACGCCATCGATTGCGTCAGTATGACGACCGTTCATTCCTATACCTCGGATCAGTCCTTGCAGGATCACGCCGGCGGCGACTTCCGCCGCAGCCGTTCCGCCGCCGAAAATGTCATCCCCAACACGCACGAAGCCGAACGCTGGATCGGTAAAATCCTGCCCGCTTTCGCCAACAAAGTGATGACCAACGCGCTTAACGTACCGGTCCAAAACGGCTGCATGATCGACGTTAATCTACGGCTCAGCGACGGCGGCATCGACGCCGCCGCCTTCAACGCGCTGATCCGCGAACGCGCCGCGGCGCATCCTGGCATCGTCGGGGTCACCGATGCGCCGATCGTCTCCAGCGACGTGCTCGGCTCTACGCTGTCCTTATTGTTCGACATTCCCGGCACGCAAAAAGCCGGCTCACACATCATCAAAGCCTTTGGCTGGTACGAAAACCGCGGCCACGCCGCGCGCTTGTTGGACGTGGTACGGCTCTACCACGCCTTGGATTCGCGGGAGGCAGCGTAATGACTACAGTACGGAAAGTAACGAAAGTCGCCATCAACGGTTTTGGCCGCATTGGCCGCGCGGTGTTCCGCATTCTTGATGGAATGGGCGATATAGAAGTAGTCGCCATCAACGATTTATTCGACCCGGCGGCGCTGCATTATCTGCTCTGCCACGACACGGTAATGGGCGAATTCGGCAAACCGCTGGCGCTAGAGGACAGCACGCTCGTCACCACCAACAACCGCGCCCGCTTGCTCTCCTGCAAAAATCCGGCGGAATTGCCCTGGCAAGCGCTTGGCGTTGATGTCGTAGTGGAATCCACCGGCGCCTTCCGCAAACGCGCGCAACTCGAAGCGCATTTGAGCGCCGGCGCCAAGCGCGTAGTGCTCACGGTGCCAGCCGATGACGCCATCGACTACACCGTGGTCATGGGCGTGAACGACGCCGGGCTCACGCCCGCGCATCGCCTCATCTCCAACGCCAGTTGCACCACCAATTGCCTGGCGCCGATGGCGAAAGTGTTGCACGACGCTTTTGGCATCGAAGAAGGCATGATCAACACCATTCACGCCTACACCAACGACCAGCACCTGGCCGACGAACCGCACAAAGACTTTCGCCGCAGCCGCGCCGCGGCGGAAAACATCATCCCCACCTCCACCGGCGCGGCCAAAGCGGTAGGCGAAGTATTGCCCGCGCTCAAAGGCCGCCTGCACGGCATCGCCACCCGCGTGCCAGTGCCCGACGGCTCGGTAGTGGATTTGTTCGCGCGCCTGCAAACCGAAGTCAGCGTCGCCAGCATCCACGCCGCCGTGCGCGCCGCCGCCGATGGCCCAATGCGGCAAATCCTGCAATTTTCGGATCAACCTTTGGTGTCCACCGACATCATCGGCAACTCCCATTCCTCCATCTACGACGCCGCCTTCACCCAAGTCAGCAGCGCCCGCTGCGTGCGCGTCTTGAACTGGTACGACAACGAATGGGGCTACAGCAGCCGGGTGTGTGATTTGGTGAGGTTGTTGGGTGGGTGGGATTAATTTACGGAAAAAATAAACCGGACCACCCCTTCCCCCCACCCTAACCCTCCCCCGCAAGCGGAGGAGGGAACGGTACGGCTGTCGCGGAAGGTTTGCTGGTGGGCGGAAAAATTGTGCTTGCTACACTCAACCCAAAAACAACTTAAGCAAAGCCGCAATCGCGCCAACGGCCACGGTGACTATCGTGCCCATCTTGATCGCCATGCGCTGTTCGGATTGGATTATCTCTTGGCGCAGCAATGTCATTTCAGTTTTTAGATCACCTTTGGTCACCAACTCCTTGAAGTTGACCTCCAGCACATCCGAAAGCGCGGAGGCTTGCGCCTCTGCCTGCTCGGGAGGAACGCCAGCCGCTTTAAGGTGATTGGCATATTTAAGCGTATCGAAAGTAAGAGCAGTCATGGGGCACCTATAGAGATGTGTAACCGTAACTCTCGCCAGTTTAGCTCAAGAATCGCTTTGCGCCAGTTTTCTTGCACAAAGCTCAGCCCGCCCGCCGGAACACCAGCAGCACCCGCGTGCCCGCCCCAGGCTCCGAACTCACCGCAATATGCCCCTTGTTCGCCAGCATAAGCTGGCGCGAAATACTCAAGCCAATGCCAGAACCTTGTTTTTTACTGCTATAAAACGGCACGAAAATATTGGGCAATTCGTTGGCGGCGATGCCAGCGCCGTTGTCGCTGACCGTCAGCGTTACTTCGTGTTCCCGGTTGAGGCTGGCGCTGATGAGAATGCGGCCATCCTTCCGCGCGCCTATCGCCTCCTTGGCGTTTTTTACCAGATTGATTATTACCTGCTCCACTTGCTGAATATCGGCGCGCAGCATGAGATTCAGCGGTTCCGCGTGGATACGCAGCGTAATGTTCGCCTGTTCCAATTCCGGCTTCAGCAAGAGTTCGATGCGCTGCAACAGCGCCTCCACCGCAACATCGCTGAAATAAGGCTTGGGAACATTGGCGAGGCTGTCGTAGGAGCGCACGAAGCGCATCAAGCCTTCGCCGCGCGCTTCTATCGCCAGCAGCGAACGTAATAAATCCCGCGCTTGTTCATCGCCAATGGCGCTCACATCAAGCTGGCCTTGCTCATTCACCAACGTCTGTTTGATTACACTCGACAGCGACACCATCGGCGTCACCGAATTCATGATTTCATGCCGCAGTACCTGGATCAATTTTTGCCAGGATTCCAGTTCGCGCGCATCCAGTTCATCGCGGATATTTTGCAAGGACACCAAGGAATACCTGCGCCCGAGCAACTCAAACCGGGTAGTGAACATCGACAAAGGCTGCGCCTGCCCATCCAGCACGAGCTTGACCAGTTGCGTCTCCCCCGGCGCGGCCTCGCGCACCAAAGCGGGCAAGCGCGCATTGAGCTTGCCGAGCGCAAGCGGCTGCCGCGAACGCGACACGCCAAACCAGCGCTTCGCCGCTTGATTCATCACGATGATCGCGTCGTTCTCGTCAATACAAAGGAGCGCGCTGCTAACGTGCTCCAGCACCGCTTCCAGCAATTGATGCTGTGCCGCCCGTTCCGAATTAAGCTGGCGCAGCGTCAGCATGATGCGCTTGGAAGCGCCGGCCAAAAGATCAAAAGATTTGCCCTTTTCGTCCACGGGATAATTGACTGAAAAGTCACGCGCGGCGATGGCATCGAGCACGGCGGCGAACTGGCGGTTACTGGTTTCGAGGTAATACACCAGCTCAATACTTTGCAATACCAGCACGGCGGCGCTCACCAGCGGGGTCACCTGCCAATCGGTGCGCAAGTAAGCCCATAGCAACGCGAACACGTTGGCGAGCAAGGCCAATACCCGCAGCGCCACGTTCAAGCGGAAATTATTGAATTCCATATTTGTTCATCTTGCGGTAGAGCGTGGCGCGGCTCAGGCCAAGTTCCAGGGCCGCGCGGCTGTGGTTGTCGTGATGCTTGAGCAGCGCTTTTTGGATCGTTTCTTTTTCCACCACTTCCAGGTTCAGGTTGATGCTATCGCGCGCCGCTGCTTTCTTGACGGCAAGCGTGAAATCCTCCGCCTGTAACTGCTCATGCTCACCCATGATGAGCGCGCGTTCGATTGCGTGCTGCAATTCGCGGATATTGCCCGGCCACTCATAGGCTTGCAGCTTGCGCATGGCCTCGGCGCTGACGCCCTTGACGCTCTTGTGGTACTTGCGGTTGAACAGAGTAATAAAATGTTCAATCAATAATGGAATATCGCTGAGCCGTTCACGCAGCGGCGGCACCCGCAATTCCACCGTATTGATGCGATAGAGCAAATCCTGCCGAAAACGATATTCCTCCACCATCTCATGCAAGGGCATGTTGGTGGCGCAAATCAGCCGCACGTCCACCGCCACCGGCTGGTCCGAGCCCACCCGGCTCACGCTGCGCGATTGCAACACGCCCAAGAGTTTGGCTTGCATTTGCATATCGATATTGCCAATTTCGTCGAGAAACAGCGTGCCATTCGAGGCAATCTCAAAACGCCCCGAACGCGCGGCCTGCGCGTCGGTAAAGGCGCCCTTGACGTGGCCGAACAGCTCCGACTCAAACAAACTCGGCGCGATGGCGCCCAGATCAACATTCACGAACGCCTGTTCCGCGCGCTTCGAGCGCGCATGTAAGGCGCGCGCGATCAGCTCCTTGCCAGTGCCGTTTTCACCCAGAATCAGCACATTGGCGTCGGTATCCGCCACCTTTTCGATATTCGCCTGCAAGGCGCGCAGCGCCGGCGATTCTCCAACGATCAGGCCAAAATCGCGCCCCAAAAACTGATTGAGCAATTTGCGCTGGGTTTTCAGTTGCAACACTTCCGCCGCGCTTTGGCTGTGCGCCAGCGCGGCGCCAATGGTGGCCACCAGCTTGGCGTTTTCCCAAGGCTTGACCACGAAGTCGCTGGCGCCCTGCTTGATCGCCGCCTCCGCCAGGTTGAGCGAACCATAAGCCGTCATCAACACCACTTGAGTGGCGGGCGAATGGGTTTTGATGAACTGAAGCCAATTCAAACCCTCCTGCCCGCTGGTCACGCCGGTGACGAAATTCATGTCGAGCAGCACCACGTCAATCGCTTGCTGCCGCAGCAACTTGCCCAAGCGCGCCGGATCGGACTCTGTGCGCACCTCAGTGAATTCTTTTTTGAGCACCATTTCCGCCGCCAGCAATACATCGCTGTCGTCATCGACGATCAAAATGCTGTCCGCCTGTTTGTTTTTCATGAATACCGCGCCGGGATGAGAGTGCCCGCAATCTACCTTGTGTCTCAAAACAATACAATCTCGGCGCAACTTGAGACACAAAATAAGACAGCCCAGGCAACGCCGCATCACGGCATTTTCACAAGCAATTGTATTTATTGATATTTTTATAAGCCGGGAGTTGGCGCGCAACTTGCTTATACCTTATTGTGTTTTCTCAACTCACGGGACGTTTTTATGCAACGTATCATCGATTTCACCGAGCTGAGGTGATCCATGCTGGCAACCGCATTCAAAATCAGCCTGCGCACGCTGTGGCGCGAAAAGCGCTACGCCGCGATCAATATCGCCGGGCTGTCGCTGGCACTGGCTTGCGTCATTGTGCTTGGGCTCTATTTGCGCCATGAATTGAGTTACGACCGGCATTTTGAAGGGTATGAAAATATCTACCGGCTGGAAAACTCGCTTGGACGCGGTGAAATAGTCAGTACCACCGCTCTTACTTCGTCCGTGGCTGGGGTTTTGCTGGCACAGGACAATCCCGAGATTGAAGAAGTCGTGCGCGTGCAAAAATTCGGGCAGGTAATAGTCCGCCATGAAAATGGTCAAAATTTTGCTTGGGATCAGATTGTAGTCACGCCCAATATGTTCCGAGTGTTCAAGCATCACATCCTGTATGGCGATCCCGCTGCCTTTGAGGAACTTAGGGGCGTAGCGGTCAGCGAGAGCTTTGCCCGCTTTTATTTTGGCGACGCCAATCCCTTGGGCGAAACCCTCTCCACCGATATAGGCATACCTTATCCGATCGCCTTGGTATTCGCTGATCTGCCTGATAATACTCACTTCAAGTACAAGTTGCTGTATCCCAACAACCTTAATATCTCTAGCGATGTGGCCAGACAACGGGAGACGCTGTTCGTCCCTAGCGCCTATACCTACGTGAAAATGCGGCCCGGTTATGATCCAGGCGATTGGGCCGAAGTTTCCCAGGCTTTCTACGACAAGCATATGAAGGAACGCTTCGGGCCGCGTGGCCTGCGCTGGCGCAGTTGGTTACAGCCTTTGGCGGATGTGCATTTGTACTCAA